>DATKEE010000319.1:0-4083 GCA_035544555.1 Candidatus Methylomirabilota bacterium | reverse complement strand
GGCCCACTCACCGCGGGTGTGAAGGGTCAGCTTCTCCGTGGCGGCAAACGACGCATATAAACCAACCGCCGTCGCGTGGTCGCGGTTCGCTTCTCCCGAGTCGCCCCGGGTGACATGATCGAGCGCCATGCCGACGTTCAGACCCTGAATCGGTGTCGCCAATGTACCGCCGGTGTAATAGCTCGTGATCCGGTCCGAGCGGTGACCTCCGGGCAAACCATTGACGATGCCGGCGTAGAGTGTGGAACCCGCCAGCACGCCGGCATCCTCCGGAGCGGTCACCGTCACCGACGCCATGTAAGTCTTGGAAGACTCGATGCCGCTGCGCGTGTTGATTCCCGGATCCCAGGTGTTCGCCACACCGAAGGAGAAGCCAACGATGTCATTGACCCGATAGGAGGCCAGCACGCCGGTGTGCTGCGTCGGCTCGATCGTGTAACCCCACGAACGAGTGTAATTGGGGTTGCTGCCGCCGTGGAACACCTCGTAACCGATGATGGTGTCGAAGGTGCCCAGCTTGAGATCCAAGCCATTGCCGATCGGCGCCCGAAGGGCGACATAGGCCTGCTTCAACCCGACATCACCACCCCCGCCGGCTGAGTTGAACCCCACAGCATCCGGTCCCGCGATGATATCGATCAGGTAACCAGCCGCCCACTGGTCCTGGACATCAAGCGGCTTCTCCAAGGTCAGGTTGACGACATTGAGGTTGAACCCGTCGCTCTTGCCTGGGCTGTTAAACGCATAAGCCGGCACTCTGGACAACGGATTCGAATTATCGCTACCATCTAAATCACCAACTGTAGCATCCGAGCTGTTGCCCGTCCCGGGGTTCCAGTGTATTGAGGTGTTGACGTACCCGCTCAGGGTCGTCGATGAGAGCATCGTCTGCACGGCGTTGGATTCCTCGGCCTGCGTGACGGATGCAAGGCTGACCGCTCCTACCGCGGCCAGACCCAGTGTCCATTTGTTATACTTCATTCGGTTCCTCCGATTTGTGGTTGCTTACGATTCGTTTCATTTTCTGGCGGATGAATACAGTTCACCCGCGCACCAGAAACGGTGCATTTGCGCGCGAAAATAGGTAAACCACAGGCCGTTGACAATAAGTTTTTTTGGCCGCTTTTGGCGTAAACGACGGTTTGAGGTGTGTCAATCTGGCCTTGCCCCCCTCACCACCGGGCCATCCCAAAATCAAGACGCCACTATTCAGACACATATCCTCCCCCACCCACAACCCGGTTTCACCGACTGCGGAACCACTCCACAAACCTGGGAATCCCCTCCTCGATCGTGACCGACGGCCGATACTCCAACCGCTCCCGCGCCTTCGAAATGTCCGCAAAGGTGATCGGCACATCCCCGGGCTGCGGAGGCTGACGATCCACGATTGCCTTTCGCCCCAACGCCGCCTCCAGCAATTCGATCAATCGGGACAGCGTCACCGTCCGCGATTCACCCAGATTGAAGACTTCAAATCCAAACTCGCGCCGCGTGCAGGCCATCACCCCATCCACCGTGTCGCTCACATACGTGTAATCGCGCGCGGTCGATCCGTCCCCAAACACCGGGATCGGCTTTCCGGCATCAATCAACCGGGCAAACTTGTGGATCGCCAGATCGGGTCGCTGCCGCGGACCATAAACCGTGAAAAACCGCAACATCACCACATCCAGCCCATACACGTGATGATACACGTGCCCAAGTGCCTCGCAGGCCAGCTTGCTCGCCGCATAGGGTGAAATCGCCGAAAAGATGGGATCGGATTCCGAGAATGGAACCTTGGAATTGACGCCATAGACGGAGGACGAGGAGGCGATGGTGATCTTCTTCACACCGTTCCGCCGGGCCGCCTCGAGAAGGTGAACCGTTCCCTCCACATTGACCCGCTGATACAAGGCCGGCTGCTCCAGGCTGGGCCGCACTCCCGCCCGCGCCGCCAGGTGAATGATCTGATCCAGGCGCGCCTCCCCGCACAACCGCTCCACCGCCCCCGCGTCCGTCAAGTCCGCCTCCACCGATGTGAACCGGCCGCCCCGCGCTCGCAATTCGTCCAGATTCGCGCGCTTCAACGCCGGATCGTAAAAGTCATTGAGATCATCCAATGACCAGACCGCGTGCCCCTCGGCGAGCAATCGCTCGCAAACATGGGAGCCGACGAATCCAGCTCCGCCGGTCACCAGGCAGTTCATCCCTCGAAATTACCGGGCACCACCGCTTTTCAAATCTCAAATTTCAAATTTCAAATCCCCGCCCGCCCGCTACCATTCCGGGCCATGCCGGATTCCGACCAACCCTTGCTGCAACTCGAACTGCCCGCCGTCCCCAGACTCCGCAGCGGCAAGGTCCGCGAAGTCTTCGACCTTGGCGACCGCCTCCTGTTCGTGGCCACGGACCGCATCTCCGCGTTCGATTGCATTCTGCCCAACGGCATCCCGCGCAAAGGCGAAGTGCTGACCCGCATCTCCTGGTTTTGGTTTCATCAGACGGCGGCCTTCCAGTCCAACCATGTATTGTCCCGTCCGGACGATCCTCTGCCCGATTCCCTCCGCCCATTCGCCGCCCAGCTCGCGGGTCGAAGCATGATCGTCCGCAAGACGACCCCCCTGGCCATCGAGTGCGTCGTGCGCGGCTATCTGGCGGGGTCCGGCTGGAAGGAGTATCGCGAAAACGGCACCGTCTGCGGCATCCGGCTGCCCGGTGGACTGCGCGAGTCCTCCGAACTGCCCGAACCCATCTTCACCCCGGCCACGAAGTCGGAGAACGGTCACGATGAAAACATCCCCTTCGATGAAGCCGCCCGGCTCGTGGGAAAAGACGTTGCCCAGGCCGTCCGTGAAGCGAGCCTCAGACTCTATCGCTTCGCCCGCGAATACGCCCGGACCAAGGGGATTCTGATCGCCGACACCAAATTCGAGTTCGGCACGCGGGAGGGACAGATTCTCCTCATCGATGAACTGCTCACGCCCGATTCGTCCCGCTTCTGGCCCGCTGACTCCTATGAGCCGGGGCGCGGCCAGCCGAGCTTCGACAAGCAGTTTGTGCGCGATTACCTGGAAACCCTCGACTGGGACAAGACGCCGCCCGCGCCGGCGTTGCCACCCGATATCGTCCTGAAAACCCGGGATCGCTATCTGGAGGCCTATCGCAGGCTCACCGGTCGCTCACTTCCGTCGGATTCCACCCTCGCGTCATCCTGAACTCCGTCCGGCGTCACCCGCCCATTCATGCAGGCCCTGGTTGAAGATTTTCTTTTCCATCTCCGTCACGAACGGGGCCAGGCCGAACACACCCAGCGCACTTACAAGGCTCTTCTCGACCGCTTCCTTGCCTGGGCGGAGACGCAGGGCCTGCGGGACTGGAAGGAGGTCGATTACCAGCACCTCACCCGCTTCCTCGATGCGGAACGACGCCGCACGCCGGCCCATCTCCCCGCGGAAAGCGCCCGCAAGCTCAGCTCGGAAAGCGTGTACCTGGAAATCGCCGCGTTGCGCGCCTTCTATCGCTTTGCCGAAAATGAGAAGCTCCTCCCCAAAAACGTCGCGGAAAACCTCACCCTGCCACGCCGCTGGAAACGCCTGCCCAAGGCCCTCACAACCCGTGAAATCGACCGGCTCCTGGCGCCCGAAACCCCCGCAACCCCGCCAACACTCTGCGATCAGGCGATCCTCGAACTGGCCTATGCCTCCGGTCTGCGACTCGCCGAACTCCGCACCCTCCGGCTCGAACAACTCCACCTCGATGCCGGCTTCCTCAACGTCATCGGCAAGGGCAACAAGGAACGCGTCGTTCCCGTGGGCAGAAAGGCCGCCGCCGCCATCCAGCAATACCTCGATGCCGGCCGCCCCCTGCTGGTCACTCCGAAATCCCCGGCAACACTCTTTCTGACGCGACGCGGAACTCCATTCGCGCCGGTGACCTTGTGGCTGCGGATCAAGCGTCGCGCCCGTCGCAGCGGCATCGAACGCAACATCACCCCCCACATGCTGCGCCACAGCTTCGCCACACATCTTCTCGAACATGGCGCCGACCTGCGGGTCATTCAGGAACTGCTCGGTCACGCCAGCATCAGCACCACCGAGA
>DATKEE010000318.1:0-4668 GCA_035544555.1 Candidatus Methylomirabilota bacterium | reverse complement strand
AGGCGCTCGAATTGATAGCGCAATTCGGGGGTCGCATCCCGGAGGCTTGGTTCGCACTTCGCGGTCACAGCTTCGAGCGAGTTGGGATTGAGATGGGGCTTGAAATCGCCGTCGGCGTCGGGTTCCGGGACGTTGAAGAGGCGGTCGTAGAGACGCGTTTCGGCGTCAATGGCGTGCGCGGCGCTGACCCAGTGGACGGTGCCCTTCACCTTGCGATTCGCGGTCGGTCCGCCGGTCTTGCTGTCGAGGTCGGCGGTGCAGTGGATCTCAATCACGTTGCCGGCCGGGTCCTTGACGACTTCATCGCACTTGATGATGTAAGCGTACTTGAGGCGGACTTCACCGCCCGGACGGAGACGGAAGTATTTGGGCGGAGGACTCTCCATGAAATCGTCGCGCTCGATGTAGAGGGTGCGGCTGAACGGGACCCCGCGTTTGTCGGCGGCCGGGTCCTCGGGATTGTTGACGGCGTCAAGTTCCTCCGTTTTATCGCCGGGATAATTGGTGAGAACCACCTTGAGCGGGCGGAGGACGGCGAGGCGGCGGAGCGCATGCCGGTTGAGGTCCTCGCGAATGGCGTGCTCGAACAGGGCGATGTCGGTGAGGCTTTTGAATTTGGTGACGCCGACGCCGATGGCGAATCGACGCAGCGCGGCCGCGGTGACGCCGCGACGGCGGATGCCGCTGAGGGTGGGCAGGCGCGGATCGTCCCAGCCGGAGACGATGCGTTCGTTGACGAGTTGGATGAGGCGGCGCTTGGAGACGAGCGTGTAGCCGGGGATGAGCTTGGCGAACTCATATTGATGCGGACGCGCCCGCGGGAGTTCGAGGCTGTCGAGTATCCAGTCGTAGAGCGGGCGATGGACCTCGAATTCAAGGGTGCAGATGGAGTGCGTGATGCCCTCGATGTAATCGCTCAGGCAATGGGCGAAGTCGTAGAGCGGGTAGATGCGCCATGTGTCGCCGGTATGATGGTGCGCGGCGTGACGGATG
Source organism: Candidatus Methylomirabilota bacterium (assembly GCA_035544555.1). GTDB lineage: Bacteria > Verrucomicrobiota > Verrucomicrobiia > Limisphaerales > DATKEE01 > DATKEE01. The sequence continues at coordinate 3,675 of DATKEE010000318.1, read as the reverse complement.
CGATAGATGATGGGGTCGCGCAGCCAGACATTGGGCGACGCCATGTCGATCTTCGCGCGCAGGGTGCGGGCGCCGTCGGGGAATTCGCCGGCCTTCATGCGCTGGAACAAGTCGAGGTTTTCCTCGATGGAGCGATTGCGCCAGGGGCTTTCCCTGCCGGGCCGGTCCGGGGCGCCGCGGTATTCGTCGGTTTGTTCGGGAGTCAGATCGCAGACGTAGGCGCAGTCTTTGCGGATGAGTTGCAGGGCGTATTCGTAAAGGGCGTCGAAGTAGTCCGACGCGTAGAAGGGTTCGAGGCCGCCGGACAGAAGACCGGCCGGGTCGGAGGAGACATCCGGGTCGGCGGCAGACGCGGAAGTGACGGCCGGGAAGTGGAACTCGGGTTTGCCATCGACAACAGCGGGTTCGGGGGTCTTGCCGCGGGGTTTCAAACCGAGGCAATGATCGGCCCATCCCGCGATGAGCCATTGGATGTCGGCGAGGATGGACTGGACGTAAGTGGCTTCCTCCTTGGTGGGATTGGTGTCGTCCATCCGGAGATGGCAAACGCCGTTGAATTCGCGGGCGATGCCGAAGTTGAGACAGATGGACTTGGCGTGGCCGATGTGGAGGAAGCCGTTCGGTTCGGGTGGAAAGCGGGTGATGATCTTCCGATGTCTGCCGGCGGCGACGTCGGCCGCGACAATGTCGCGGATGAAATCGGCGGGAGCGGTGGCGGAATCGGCAGGGGCGTCAGGAGAGCTGGCGCGGTTGGAATCGGAGGACAGATTCGTCGGCATGTCGGCGTCGCTTCTTTTTGCGGGGACCGTAACCAAGAAGGAGGGGGCTGGATAGGGGGAACTTGGAGGCGAAGGCTAATTCGTGAAACACCCCTTTTGGCGATTGACGGCAGGCGTTTTGGGGTTATTTAGTGAAGCATTGTGATACCGAAATGGCCCACCCGGCGCACCACCGCGTTCGTCAAAAAGTGGGATGAAGCAGCCCTGGCGAAGCGGAAGCCCTGACGCATCCTGATCCGGATCCCTTGAAGACACTTGCCAAAGCCCTCTGCGCCGCGCTCACCAGCCTGTTCCTGGTGTCCGGGCAGGCGGCATTCCTTTTGCCGGCAGGCCCGGCGCCGGCTCCCGCGGAACGCTCCATCTGTAAGGACTGCGACTGTGGCCAGACCATGACCTGCTGCGTTGAACCCACGCAGCCTGGATCGCTCCCGGTTCCGGCGGTTCCACCTCGCGAACACAACGCCGGTTTCGCCACGCTCCTCCCCGTCTCTCCCTCGAGCCTGATTCTTTTGTTGCCCGAGCCTCCGGGCACCATGACCGCGCCATCCGCGCTTCCCCTTTCCGCTCCCCTCCCGGTTCCGCTCTTCACGCGGGACTGTTCCTTCCTGATCTGAGACTTCTCACACTACGCCCGTGGTGTGTACCCATCCGGCCCCCACCCCCTTATTGGTGGAAGGTTCATCCTGTCGTCCCGGCTCAATGGATTCCCGACGACGTCCCGTCCATCCCGGAAATCGTTAACAAAATCTCAAATCATGAAAGCCCAGTTCCCGACCTGGCTGTTCCTGCTCACCGCGGGTTCGATCCATGCCATCGCAGCCGACGAATCCGCCGTCCCGGCCGCTCGTCCCGCCGAAATGCCGGTTCAATCCGTCGTCGCCCAGGTCCTCACCAACAGCCCTTCCCTGAAGGCCGCCCATCTCAAGTGGCAGGCGGCCCTCGAACGCCCGGAAATCGTCGCCGCGCTACCGGACCCCATGCTCTCCTACGGTTACTTCTTCGAGAATGTGGAAACGCGGGTCGGCGCCATGAATCAGCGCTTCTCGCTCTCGCAACGATTTCCATTTCCCGGAAAACGCCGGCTAGCCTCGACGCGCGCGGGGAAGGAGGCGCTCCTGACATTCTGGGACTATCACTCCCAAGCCCGAGAACTGATCCTCCGCGCCAAAACCGCCTGCTTCGACCTGCATCGGATCGACGCCTCGCGGGAAGTGCTCGAGGAGGAACTCATCGTTCTGGAGGAAATTCTTGGCAGCGCGCGCGCCCGATACGAGAGCGGCGACGCCCGGTCCCAGGACATTCTCAAGGCGCAGCTCGCCGCCACCGGCATCACCAATCGACTTCTGGAATTCGAGCGGATGCGCGAAGCCACCCTCACCCGTTTGAACGCGCTCCGCGATCAGCCGCCCTCCACCCCGCTCCAACTCCCGACAGACCTCGCCCTGCCCGCGCTGCCGCCGGAGGAATTTCTCATCGAACTGGCCCTGGAGTACCGGCAGGAATTGCAAGCCGCCGGCGCCGGCATCGAACGCGACCAGGCCGCCCTCGCCCTCGCCCGTCGCGAACGCTGGCCGGACATCACCCTCGGAGTGGATTACACCCAGATCAATGACAACATCTTCTCCAGCCCGCCCGACAACGGCCAGGATGCGGTGATGGGGTTCGTGAGCATCAATCTGCCGCTCTGGTTCGGGAAGTTGAAGGCGCAGGAACGCGAGGCCGAACTGCGACTCCAGGCCAGCCGCGAAACCGAAGCCCAGTTGCGGGCCACCGTTCAATCCGAAGTCCGCGAATTCTGGTTCCGCGCCCGGGTCGCCCGCGATCAGCTCGAACTCTATCGCGATTCACTCCTCCCCTACGCCGAACAATCCCTCGACTCCACCCGCTCAGGGTTCGAGTCCGGCCGCGCCACATTCCTCGATGTCCTCGACAGTCAGCGCGCCCTGCTGAATCTCCGGCTCGGCGAAGTGATGACCCGCGACGAACTGGCCAAGGGATTGATCAATTTGGAACGCGCCGCCGGCATGGACCTGGATCGCCTGCCGCCCCGCGCACCTGAAACTCCGCAATCACAGAACCCCACAGGAGCCCAGCCATGAACCTCAAACCAAACCCGCGGAAACCCGCGGATCCCCATCGGGTCCGGGCGCTCCCTGGATTCGTCCTTCTCGCCATGTTGTTTCTTCCATTCTGGGGATGTTCCCCGGGAACGGGCGGCGGACAGCCGGACCATTCAAGCCACGGCGCTTCCGCCCTCCCGGCGCCCGCCCCGTCCGATTCGCAGCTTTATCAATGCGCGATGCATCCGAACATCGTTTCCGATAAACCCGGCCAGTGCCCCATCTGCGCCATGGAACTCCAGCCCGTCCGGAGGTCCGGCGCCCCGGGCATCCCCGGCCGCGCCTCCGTCGAACTCGATCCTTACCAGCGCCAATTGATCAACATTCGCACGGTCGAAGCCCGCATCGCCCCCTCCACGCTGTCCCTCCGAACCGTGGGCGTGCTGGAACACGACTCCGCGAAGGTCTTTACCGTTTCGGCATGGACGTCGGGCCGGATCGAGGAGCTTTACGTGGATCAACCGGAAATCGACGTCGCCCTCGGTGATCCCCTCTACCGCATTTACAGCCCGGAACTCTACTCAACCCTGCGGGACCTCGTCGCGTTAAACCGTCGTCAGCCAGTCAATTCGCTGCTCGTTGAATCCACCGAACACAGGCTGAAACTCCTCGGTCTCTCCGATGCCCAGATCGCCGGATTCCGCGACCTGGACGAGGCGCCATTGTCCATTGATGTCCCCTCCCCCGCCGCCGGCAAGGTCATGATGAAGACCCTCAATCAGGGCGACTACGTCAAAACCGGGGACCCGCTCTACACCATCGTGGACCTCACCCAC
>DATKEE010000317.1:0-2865 GCA_035544555.1 Candidatus Methylomirabilota bacterium | reverse complement strand
GTCTTTGTAGTCCATGCTGCTCAAAAGAGAGCGCACGCTAACAACGGGAGGTGGGGTTATCAAGCCGGAGGGTGGAGGGACTCGGGCTGGAGATTCGAAGTGGGTGAAGGGGGAGCGATTTCAAGGAATCGGAGCGAGGGCGCGAATCGGGCGTCCCGCCCGGGAGCGGAGGCCACGCCAGGGAATTGGCGTCACGCTGTCAGAACCTTGAAACCGGACCCGGTGGGTGGCGGCGCCCAAACTTTGTTACAAATGTAACAAAGTTTGGGAGCCGCCTTGAATGACATCCTGGGCGGGGATTGGAGGAGCGGGCGGTCAGCGGGATGTGCCGGTTTGGGAAGGAAGCGGCCGGGGCGGTTCAGCTTTCGCCGCGGGCAAGAGCGGCGGCGTAGTCGCGGTTCATGCGGGCGATGAAGTTGAGGCTGATTTCCTTGGGGCAAACCGCCTCGCAGGAGCCGGTGACGGTGCAGGCGCCGAATCCCTCGGTGTCCATGGCGCGAACCATGTTCACGACGCGCCGGTCCTTTTCCACGCGGCCCTGGGGGAGCAGTCCGAGGTGCGAGACCTTGGCGGCGACGAAGAGCATGGCCGAGGCGTTTTTGCAGGCGGCCACGCAGGCGCCGCAGCCGATGCACTGGGCGGCGTCCATTGCCTCGTCCGCCACGGGTTTGGCGATGGGAATGTTGTTTGCGTCCTGGGCGCCGCCGGTGGACACCGAGACGAAACCGCCCGATTGGATGATGCGATCGAAGGCGGCGCGATCCACGACCAGATCCTTGAGAACCGGGAAGGGGCGGGCGCGCCAGGGTTCGATGGTGATGGTGTCGCCGTCCTTGAAATGCCGCATGTGAAGCTGGCAGGCGGTGGTGCCCTTTTGTCCGCCGTGGGCAACTCCGTTGATGACGAGCGAGCAGGTGCCGCAGATGCCCTCGCGGCAGTCGGAATCGAAGGCGATGGGTTGTTCGCCGCGGAGGATCAGCTCCTGGTTGACCACGTCGAGCATCTCCAGGAACGACATGTGGGGAGTGATGCCGGTGGCGGCGTAGGTCTCGAACCGCCCCGGGTCGTCGGAGTTTTTCTGGCGCCAGACTTTCAGGGTGAGGTGCATCATTTGTAGCTGCGCTGCGACATCCGGACCTCCTCGTACTGGAGCGATTCCTTGTGCAACGCGGGTTCCCGGCCCGGGCCCTTGTACTCCCAGGCGGCCACAAAGGCGAAGTGTTCGTCGTCGCGCCGCGCCTCGCCATCCTCGGTCTGGTGTTCAATCCGGAAATGGCCGCCGCAGGATTCGTTTCGCTGGAGGGCGTCCCGGCACATCAATTCGGCGAACTCGAGGAAGTCCGCCACGCGTCCGGCCTGTTCGAGGGCGAGGTTGAGTTCGCCGTTGCCTCCGGTCACGGTGATGTTGTTCCAGAACTCGTCGCGCAGTTCGGGGATTTTCTTCAACGCATCCTTCAGGCTGGAATCGCTGCGAGCCATGCCGCAGTGGTCCCACAGGAGGGCGCCCAGTTCGCGATGGATGGAGGTGACGGTGCGTTTGCCGCGGATCGAGAGGAGGCGGTCGATGAGCGCGCGCGCGTCTTCCCCGGCCTGCCGGAACGCGGCATGGCCGGTGTCCGGGTTGTATTTCGGGGTGGAGGCGAAGTAATGGCCGAGGGTGTAGGGGAGGACGAAGTAGCCATCGGCCAGGCCCTGCATCAGAGCGCTGGCGCCGAGGCGATTGGCGCCGTGATCGGAGAAGTTGGCCTCGCCGATGACGAACAGTCCGGGCAGGTTGCTCATGAGGTGGTAATCGACCCAGAGGCCGCCCATGGTGTAATGCACGGCCGGGTAGATGCGCATGGGCTGTTCGTAGGCGTTTTCACCGGTGATCTTCTCGTACATGTCAAAGAGGTTGCCGTAGCGCTCCTTGATCATGGAGAGGCCCAGACGCTGGATGGCGTCGGCAAAATCCAGATAGACGCCGCGTCCGCCCGGACCGACGCCGCGTCCGTCGTCGCAGACCTCCTTGATGGCGCGGGAGGCGATGTCGCGCGGGGCGAGGTTGCCGAAGCTGGGGTATTTGCGTTCGAGGAAATAGTCGCGTTCCGACTCGGGAATCGAGGCGGGCCGCCGGTCGTCGCCCTTTTGTTTCGGGACCCAGACGCGTCCGTCATTGCGCAGCGACTCGGACATGAGGGTGAGTTTGGATTGATGATCGCCGGTGACGGGGATGCAGGTGGGATGGATCTGGGTGAAGCAGGGATTGGCGAATGCGGCGCCCTTTTTCCAGGCACGGACGGTGGCGGTGACGTTGCAACCGACGGCATTGGTGGAGAGGAAAAAGACATTGCCATAGCCGCCGGTGGCCAGCACGACGGCGTCGGCGGCATGGGTGGAGATCGCGCCGGTGACCAGGTCTCGCACGACGATGCCCCGGGCGTGTCCGTCCACGACGACGAGGTCGAGCATTTCGGTGCGGGGGAACATTTCGACGGTGCCCAGGCCGATCTGGCGGCAGAGGGCCTGGTAGGCGCCGAGCAGGAGTTGCTGGCCGGTCTGGCCGCGGGCGTAGAAGGTGCGCGAGACCTGGGCGCCGCCGAAGGAGCGGTTGTCCAGCAGACCGCCGTATTCGCGGGCGAACGGCACGCCCTGGGCGACGCACTGGTCGATGATGTTGAGACTCACCTCAGCCAGCCGGTAAACATTCGCTTCGCGCGAACGGAAGTCGCCCCCCTTGATCGTGTCGTAGAAGAGGCGCCAGACCGAGTCGCCGTCGTTCTGGTAGTTCTTCGCCCCGTTGATCCCGCCCTGGGCGGCGATGGAGTGGGCGCGGCGCGGGCTGTCCTGGTAGCAGAAGCACTTCACCTGGTAGCCGAGCTCCGA
>DATKEE010000316.1:0-8185 GCA_035544555.1 Candidatus Methylomirabilota bacterium | reverse complement strand
CAAAATTCAACAATAGCCGGGACTGACCCCTTTGACAGTCGAGGCGGCGGCGGCGCACGCGGCCACAATGAGGGAGCCCCTGCGTGTCACGGAACTGCTCAAGTATGAGTTCCGCCAATCCCTCCGCTTTCAGGTCTGGCGACACACTCGTGTTGAAGCCGACGGAATTCCTTACGTTGGACGAGCGCCAGCGCAGGCTCGCTGTGGCGGAAGGATTGAAAGTGAAACCGTAGGTCGAGACACACGCGCTCACGCGCTATTCTGTCCGACCAAATTCAACAATAGCCGGGACTGACTGCAACACGATTTGTGTCAATGTTTAGGACTGACCCCTTTGGCGGGGGAGTTTCCACTTCCGCAGCCGCTCGCGTCCGCATAGTTTCCTGTCATGCAGGCTGAATTCCTGGCATCGGTTACTGCCATCCCTGCCACCACCGCAGACACGCGCGCCGCGTCCCGCGCCTTGCCCTGGCATTGCAAGGTCGTGCTGCTCGGCGCGGTCAGCATCATCATCGGCATTTTGTGGGACATTTCGTGGCATCGCACGATCGGACGCGACACGTTCTGGACGCCCGCCCATCTCGCCATCCACCTGGGCGGGTTCCTCGGCGGGCTCACTTCAGGCTGGCTCGTGCTGCGCACCACGTTCGGCGGCACCCCCGCGGAAAAAGGCGCCGCGGTCAGACTCTGGGGCCTGCACGGCCCCCTCGGAGCCTGGGTGTCCATCTGGGGCGCCATCGCGATGCTCACGTCGGCGCCGTTCGATGACTGGTGGCACAACGCCTACGGACTCGATGTGAAAATCCTGAGTCCGCCGCACATGGTCCTCGCCGTCGGCATGTGGGCCATCGTGCTGGGCGCGTTGCTGCTGATTCTCCGCGAACAAAACCTCGCGCCCGTGGCGTCGGAGGCGCCGGGCCGCCGGCTGTATCTCCTGGCCGCGGGCATCCTGCTCGCGATGGGAGCGACGGTGCTCATCGAGGAAAGCTGGCCCAATCACCAGCACTCGGCATTGTTCTACAAACTCTCCGCGCTGACGTATCCGGCGTATCTGCTCGGCTTCGCCCGCGCCTCGCGCTTCCGTTGGGCGGCCACGATCATGGGCGCCATTTATATGGGCATCTTCCTGGCCATGCTGTGGATTCTGCCGCTGTTCCCGGGTGAGCCCAAACTCGGCCCGGTCTATAATCGCGTGGACCATTTCGTCCCTCTCGCCTTCCCGCTGCTGCTCGTCGCGCCGGGGTTCGTGATCGATTGTCTGCGGCACCGGATCGGTGAGGGTCAGGGCTGGCGGCGCGACCTGTTCCTGATCGGTTCCGTGGCGCTTGCCTTCGTTGTCGTCTTCGGTCTGGCGCAGTGGATGTTCTCCAGCTTCATGCTGACGGAGTACGCGGAGAACTGGTTCTTCGCCGCCGACCGGCACTGGGCCTACAGCGAGAACGTCGGGGAATGGCGGAATCGGTTCTGGCAGCCGCTGACGTGGGAGATGGGTTGGGCGGTTCTGGTGCGGCATGCGGCCGTGACGCTGGGTCTGGCCGGCTTTTCGGCCTGGATCGGACTGTGCCTGGGCAATTGGATGGCAAGGGTGAAGCGATGAACATCGGAAAGCCGGCCATGCGCGAACGGACAATCCGATGGAACTTCCGGTTCCATCCGCGCCCGCTGATGCCGTTGCTCCTGCTCTTGCTCACCGTTCAATCGGGTTTAGCCCATATCGGCAGTCCGAATGTCATCTTCGAAGGCGAGGCGGGGCCGTATCCGGTTCGTGTGATCATTCGACCGCCGGAGGTCATTCCCGGGCTGGCGGAGATTCATGTGCGTGTGATCTCCGGCCGGCCGGAAACGGTCACGGTGCTGCCCATTCGATTCGATGTCGGGAAGGCAGGGGCACCCACGCCGGACCCGGCGGCCCCGGTGCGGGGCGAGACAAATCTCTTCGGCGCCGAGCTGTGGTTCATGCGGGATGGCGCGCACAGCGTGGAGGTTGCGTTGTTCGGACCGGAAGGCGAGGGAACGGTTCAGGTGCCGGTGAACCCGATGGCGACCCGCACGTTGACTCTGTCCATTCCACTTCGTTTCATTCTCGCTCCACTGGGGCTGGTTCTTTTTTTTCTGGCAGTCAGCATTGTGGGCGGCGCCGTGAGGCACAGTGTCCTGCCCCCGGGAGAATCGCCTTCGTTCTCACGACGGCTCTGGGCCGCGACGGGGATGATCATGGCCGCGCTGGTGGTGGGATCATTGATCTGGCTGGGCAAACTGTGGTGGGACGCGGAGGAGGCGGATTATCGCGGCAACCGCCTGTATCAACCCTATGCCATGGACGCCGCGGTGGAGATGGATGCCGGATTCCCCAGTCTGCGTCTCACCGTGACAGACGAACGATTCCGGCGCGGCGCCCCCCTGGTGCCGGATCACGGCAAGTTGATGCACCTGTTCGTGATCTCCAGGGAGGAACCCGGCGCCTTTGCGCATCTGCACCCGGCGCGCACCCAGTGGGATGTCTTTGAAGTCGCTCTTCCGGAGCTGCCACCGGGCAGTTACCGGCTTTACGCCGATGTCACCCACGAGACAGGCTTCAGTCATACGCTGACCAACACGATCTCGCTGCCGGATCGGAAGCGTTCCGACTCCGGCATGCGGACGCGGCTTCAACCGGATGCCGATGATTCGTGGTGGATTGAAGCGGGGCGTCGCGACCTCCTCGGGCAAGGCGCCACGCCGTCCGGGCAGATTCGCGGATTGAACGAGGAATTGCGGATGCAATGGCACCCTTCAGGGTCGCTCGTTGCGGATGAGGAAGCCGAATTGCAATTCTCCGTGCTCGATGCGGCCGGCGGGCGCGTGGGCCTTGAACCCTACATGGGAATGCTGGCCCACGTGGTTGTGGCGAACCGGGAGGGAACGGTTTTCACACATCTCCATCCGAGCGGTTCGATATCGATGGCGTCGCAGCAGTTGTTCGAATTGCGCGCGGATGGGGACGAGCCGGTGAAGATTGCGTTTGGCGAATCGGAGCCGTTCTGCCGGCTGCCGGGCGTCGAGGACAGCGCGGCGCTCTGGGGAGAGATTTACGCGCCACGGGGGGATTACAGCTTTTCGATTCCCTACACCTTTCCCAGAGCCGGCAGCTATCAAATGTGGGTGCAGGTGAAGGTCAATGGCGAGGTGCTGACCGCGCGATTCGATGCGGCCGTGGGAAACTGAACCGGGCTGCCGTGCGGGCGATTCATGCTCCAATGAGAACCCGCGGGGATCTCTTCCACGATCTTGAGTCACACGCTCGCGAAACCCGGCGCCAAGAACTGTCTCGCCTGTTCCGGGAACGGATCGTAGGGTTTCAGCATGACCCCCTCATCATGGTTCGGAAGCGGTGGAAGATGCTGGCTGCAGGGAGGCATCGTCATGGGCATGGCGGGCATGACGGCATTCGCGGCCGAACCACCGGCCGCGGAACCCGACGAGAAGGCCTTGGCGATTCTGGCCGCGGCCGGCAAACGCGACGTCCGGGTCCATGATCCCTCGACGATTGTGAAGGAGGGGGACACTTACTGGTTCTTCGGCACGGGCCGAGGCGTGAATTCCTACCGGTCCGGCGACCTCGTGGACTGGGAACGCGGTCCCGCGGTGTTTCCGGAACTGCCGGACTGGATCACTGATATTGCCGAAAGCCAGCGCGGGCATTTCTGGGCGCCGGACATCATTCAACAGGACGGACGCTATCTGCTGTATTACTCGGTGTCGGAGTTTGGACGGAATACATCGGCCATCGCGCTGGCGACGACGCCGACGTTGGACCCGGAGGCGGCCGATTACGGGTGGAAGGACGAGGGGATCGTGATCCGGTCGCGCGAGGACGACAATTTCAACGCGATCGATCCCGCCATCACGCGGGACGCGGAGGGGAGGTTGTGGATGTCCTTCGGATCCTTCTGGAGCGGCATCAAACTGATCGAGCTGGATCCGGTCACGGGACATCGAATCGCGCCGGATTCACCGCTGCACGCGCTGGCCTACAAGCGCGAGATCGAGGCGCCGGCGATTCATCGGCACGGTGGCTACTATTATCTTTTTGTGAACTGGGGCATCTGCTGCCGCGGGGTGAACAGCACCTACAACATCCGCGTCGGACGGAGCCGTGACATCACGGGCCCGTATCTGGACCGGGAAGGATCGGATATGCGGGAGGGGGGCGGATCGCTGTTCCTGGAAACCGACGGTCCGTTCATCGGACCCGGCCATGTGGGCATCGTTGAGGAAGAGGGGCGCCACTGGCTCGGGTTGCACTTCTATGACGGGACGAACCGTGGCCGGCCGACGCTGGCATTGCGGCCCCTGCGCTGGGGAGACGATGGCTGGCCGGTGGCTGGGGAAGCGGGACAGGACGCCCGCTGAATCGACCCGACTACTTCATGCGGTCGAAGTTTTTCTGGAGGATCTGCCAGTCCTTGAGTCCCTTGAATTTCTCGCGCGACTGGGTGTTGATCTTCGCCTCGTTCGCGTTCTTGGTGGGCCGGTCGATCTTGTAGAACACCCCGAAGTAACCCGGGAAAGGTTCTGCGGCGAGTTTGTAGGCGGCGAACTCGTCGGTCACATCATGGTCCTCCGGCACGGGATTGAAGGTGCCGCCCTTGCGCGGATTGGAGGCGTCGAAGGCGCCGTCGTAGAACTCGACGCATTCGCTGAGGCATTCAATGACGCTGAAGCCGTCGTGATCCATGGCGGCCTCCATCATCTGGAGGACATGGTTCGGATTCGTGTGGGTGGTGCGCGCCACGAAGGTCGCCCCCGCGGAGATCAACTGCTTCATCGGATTGATGGGATGATCCACCGAGCCCCAGATGTCGGTCTTGCTTTTGAACCCGATGGGCGAGGTGGGCGAGGTCTGCTTCTTGGTCAGTCCATACACCCAGTTGTCCATGATGACGTAGGTCATCTTGAGATTTTTGCGGGCGGTGTGATTGAGGTGGTTGCCTCCGATGGAGAAGGCGTCGCCGTCACCGCCGAAGACAAAGACATGGAGATCGGGCCGGGTCAGGGAGATGCCGGTGGCGAACGGGAGGGCGCGGCCATGGATGTAATGGGCGCCGTGGCCCTGCACGAAGTAGGGGAACCGGCTGGAGCAACCGATGCCGGCGACGGTGGTGATCTTCTCGTGCCAGATGCGGCGCTTTTCGATCAGCTTGAAGTAGAGTGCCAGCACGGAAAAATCGCCGCAGCCCGGGCACCAGGTGGGATGGTCGGCGGCGATGTCCTTTTTTGTGAGCGGCTTGCGCCCGCCATCCGGCGACTGGGCGACGGACGGATTGCCGTTCGATCGGCCGGGCGTTTCAGTGGTGGTTGAACTCATGACAAATCTCGTTTCATCGATGCGGCGCCGGAGCATCTCCGCGGCGCCTGGTTGAATGCGGCTAAAGCCGGCGCATGCCGGAGGCGACGTTGTTTCGGGCGCGTTCCATGATTTCCTTCACCTTGAACGTGAGCCCGTCCGTCTTGGTGATGCCGCGAATCTTCGGATCGCAAAACCGCGCGCGCAGGAGACCGCCCAACTGGCCGTAGCCATAAAGGCCCTCGTCGTTCATCTCCACCACGAAGATGTGGTTGAATCCGGCGAAGATGTCCTCCAGTCCGTTGGGCAGTGGACTAATGTGTTTGATGTGCAGGGCGGAGACACTGTCGCCGGCCCCGCGCGCGCGATCCACGGCCTCGCGGAGCGGGCCCTGCGTGGAACCCCACCCGACCAGAAGGACATTGCCTTCGGGAGGCCCATACACGGCGGGCACGGGAAGTTCCGCCGCCAGTTTCTGGAGCTTCTTGCGACGCTTGGCCACCATCTGTTCATGCACCTTGGGCGCGCCGCTCGGATGGCCCATCTCGTCGTGCTCCAGGCCGGTGACCACCGGGTATTTGCCGCTGCCGATCCGTGTGCCGGGGGGCAGATGCCGCGTCACTCCCCCGGAGGCTCCAAGATCGTACGGCTTGTGTTCGGCCACGGGAGTGAAGTCGGGTGAAATGTCCTGGCAGAGCTTCTCCAGATCCGGCTCCTCGAACGCCTCGATGCGCGTGGCAATGGCCTGATCGCTCAGGATGATCACCGGCACGCTGTACTGGCGGGCGATGTTCACCGCTTCGATGGCGGTCAGGAAACAATCCTCGACGTTGGCGGGCGCGAGCACGACGCGCGGAGAATCGCCATGCCCTCCGTGCACCGCGATGTTCAGATCCGACTGTTCGACATTGGTCGGCATGCCGGTGGAAGGGCCGCCGCGCTGGACATCGATGATGACGACGGGCATTTCGGCCATGACGCCCCAGCCGATGGCTTCGGTCTTGAGCGAGATGCCGGGGCCGCTGGATCCGGTGACCGACACCCGGCCGGCGTAGCTCGCGCCCAGGGCCATGGAGATGGCGGCGATCTCGTCCTCGGTCTGCACAAACGTGCCGCCGTACTTCGGCAGCTCGCGTCGGAGCAACTCCATGATGTCCGACCATGGGGTGATGGGATATCCGGCGCCAAAGCGCACCCCGGCGGCGATCAGGCCGTATGCCAGCGCCTCGTTACCGCTCATGACCACCTGATGCCCCGAGCGCTTCTGGCTTTCGACGAACTGGAATGTTTCGATGACGTTGCCGAGCGCGTGACCGTAGCCGGCGTGGAAGGCATTGAGCGCGTTTTGCAGCACACTCTCGTCCTTGCCGCCGAACCGCTCCGCGATGAGCTTTTCGAGTTTGGGCGCGTCCAGGTCGAACATCTTGGCCACGAGGCCCAGCGCGAAAATGTTCTTTCCCTTGTCCCTGGCCGTGCCGCCGATGGCCTCGATGGTCAGTCCGGAAATCGGAACCCCGATTTGATGATAGTCCTTTTCACAGTCCTGGTTGGGTTCCACGTGATCGGAGTCGTACACGACAATGCCGCCCCTTTTGAGGGCGGCCAGATGGTTCTCGTAGGAATGCTGATAGAAGGCGAGCAACACATCCGCCTCATCGCCGGCACTCAACACCTCCCCTGACCCGATGCGCACCTGGAAAACCGAAGGCCCTCCCGAAATGGTCGAGGGAATGGTCATGAACGTCATGACCTCCTGCTCGCTCCTGCCCGCCAGCCGGGCGAGAAACCCTCCTATCGATTGTATTCCGTCCTGCGAGTTTCCGGCTATCCGTATGACCGCTTCTGAAATCCTCGAAATCTTTCGTCCGCCACCTGATGAGCCGGTGACCAAACTTGCTTCACTCATTGGAAATCTTTCAAATTAGCTGTTCGCGGCTTCCCTCCGATGCCCAACGACGCCGCATCCATCTCGACGCTTCTCCCGAGATTTGCTTTCACCCTAACACCGCGTCCAGTCGTGTCAAATTCTAATGATTCAACCCAACATCATCGAAAACAATCAGTTGCGGCAACTTACTGCCCCCCGACAACGCCCTTCAACTCACATAATAAGTTCTGCTTATTTTGCCTTGTGACTGGATTACACGCTTCGGTTGTCGGGAGCCTCCGCATTCATGAGTCGAGGTGGAACCGAAGTCCTTCGAGCACGCCGTAGCCATGGGGAAGCTGACTCACAAAACCGCCCTGTCGGCGGACGGATTCCTTCACCGCTTCGACGGCATTGCCCGGCGCCACCAATCGCGTGGCGAATTCCGTCCTCAGCATTGGCAGATCATTCAGATGATCACCGGCGGCCAGGGTTTCCGCCGGGTTCACTCCGAGCAATCCGGCCACCCGCGCCAGGGCGGTCCCCTTGTTGAACGCCGCATGACTTAGCCGCGCATACACGTCGTTCCTGGTCACCGTCAAATGCGGCACCCGGTCGCAATAACCGTCGAGAAACTTGTGGATGGATTCCGCGTCGGCGGGGCTTTCCGCCACCAGGCAAAGCGGCGACCAGGCATCCTCAAAGATGGACGCTTCATACCGCGCGTTGATCCAGCCGATGATTTCCGGGAGTTGCGTCCGGATCTGGTCAAACAATGCGGCATGCGCGCGGTCGCAGGCGCGGTTCCAGTCCTCGACCGCCACATAGCGGGACTGGTCATGCCGATACACCTCGCGTTCGACCACGACCACGTAATCCGGTTTGATGGGCAGATGGGCGCGCGCCAGCGTTTCCATCAGGCTCGAAAGATCGCGCCCGGTGTTGATCGCCCAACGCGTGCCGCGCGATTGAAGGTCGGCGATCAGCGACAC
>DATKEE010000315.1:0-7974 GCA_035544555.1 Candidatus Methylomirabilota bacterium | reverse complement strand
CATGAAGATGATGCCGGCCGTCCAGCCGGACCTCGTGATTCTCGATCTCATGCTGCCCAAGCTGAGCGGAGCGGACGTCCTGAAATTCATCCGCTCCCAGGCCGCCTTCAAGAACACCCCCGTGGTCGTCTTCAGCAACTCCTACATGAGCGACCTCGTCCGCAAGGCCGCCGAAGCCGGGGCGACCACAGGCGTCCTGAAATCCAGTTGCACTCCAGGTCAGATGGTCGAACTGGTCTGCAGTCTCCTCCATATCCCGCGAAGAGGCGGCGGCCATGGAGTCGATCCCACCGTGTTCAGCATTCCGGCCCCCCTTGCGGCGGGCCCGTCGGAGCCTCGGCCGGCCACCGCGGCCCATCCCACCCTCCAACCTCCCTCACCCGCCTCCGGTGTCGCATCCTCCTTCCAAGCCACCGACCCCGCCTACCAGGCGGCCATCCGCAAGGTTTTCCTCAGCAACGCTCCCGGCCGCCTGACCACCATTCGGAATCTTTGGCAAAGCGTCCTCAACAGCGCCAACGTCTCCGCCCAGGCACTCCAACTCATGGAGCTCAGCTCGAAAATCCATTCCCTCATGGGCAATGCCGGCGTCGCCGGTTGTCAGGATATCGCCAATTACGCAAGCGCCCTCGAAGCCTTCCTCAAGGAACTCCACGAAAAGCCGCAGCACATCAACGCCTCCACCCTGCAATCCGTCGCCCAGGCCGTCGAGTTTCTGGGCACTCTCATCGATCACACCGTCCGGATTCACACCCAGTCCAATGTCCAGTCTTTGCTCATGCCCTCTGCCCCCAGGATTCTGGTGGTGGACGACGAAACCCTCTCCAATCAGGCCGTGGTATACTCCCTGAAAAAGGCCAATCTCAAGGCCAACACCGTTTCCTCGCCGGAGGAAGCCTTGAAACTGCTTCACGAGACGCGCTACGATCTCATCCTTCTCGATGTCAAAATGCCGGGCATGGACGGCTTCGAACTCTGCAAAAAACTTCGCTCCACTCCGGGGAACAAGAAGACACCGGTCATCTTCGTCACCGCTCTCGATGAGTTTTACAGCCGCGCGGAAGGCAATCGGAGCGGAGGCAACGACTTCATCGCCAAACCCTTTCTCTTCATCGAGCTCACCCTCAAGTCGCTCACACACCTCCTCCAAAACCAGTTACAGCGGGAACAGTTCAAACCCGATTGGGCGGACTAAAATACAGGCCGCGACGCCCTGAAGCCTGTCTCTCAGCGGGAGACCGAGTGAAGTGCCTCCCACGGCAAGCCCTCCTCCCGCGTTCCCAACCTGCGCACACTCAGCCCGCCGGCTTCAAACACCGCCCCCTCCTCCACCACGGCGGTCGTCTCTCCCACCCGCACTTCCATCCTCCCCCGCACCACCGCCACCCGGCCTCCCGAAGTCACCTGGTAATCCGCGCCCTGTGTCGAGGCCACCCCGCCGTCAAAACGAACCACGTGCCGCGACCCTCCCCGCACGCCTCGAAGCACACCCACCAATGAGCCCGCTTCCAAATCCACCTCCAGCACCACCAACGGCCGCGCCGGATTCCCCTCCCATCCCAGCGTCCCCAGCCGCATTCGACCGTGCTCCTCCAACCGCACCGCGGATCCGGTCGCCTGTCGCGCATCCACATGCGAGCCCGCACCCGTACGAATCGTCATTCCGGAACCCAGCTCGTCGGCAAAGTCAACCCGTCTCCAGTCCTCACCGTCCGTGGACGCCTCGACCGTTCCCTCCAGACCGCGCGCAACCACCCCGCCCGTTCCGCCCGTGGCGCCGCTCCCCGGTTGCCGGGTGGCGCAACCCACCGGTTGCATCCATGTCAACAAAAGCGCGCACGCCAGGGCGCATCGCGCCGGGTGCCGAAGCCATTGGGAAATCCGCCAATCGTTCATGTGTGTCGCCGTTTGTTCATTGAATCCGCCCCGTCTCCCGCTTGCGTTCGGAATCGCCCTCCCCTGCCTCCGCCTCCCGCTCGACCTCGCGCAGCGTCCGTTCCAGCAATTCCCGATGCTCCTCCAGGGTCGCGCGGCGCAGCGCCCGCAGATCCAGCCACGCGGTGATCAAAGCCAGCCCGATGAAGACGAGGCACGTCAGCCAATACAGAACGAACCCCAATCCCCGCAACGCCGGCTCCAGCACGGTCTGCCCCCACACCAGCATTCCGGCCGCAATCACCAGAAAAAACATGCCGAACCAACGACGTCTCGCTCGGGCCGTGTCGTCCATGAACCGAACCTAGCACACCACTGCCGCCTCCCAAACCAAAAAGGCGGACACCAAAAAGCCGGATCCGCAACCCGCCGCACCGCAAAAACCTTTTGCAGTCATTCCCCGTTTTGATAGGTTCTGGTCGTTTGTGGCAGAACGACAATCCACTCATGTACCCGAATCCAAAGAACTCGCTCTACGATCCGAAATTCGAGCACGATGCCTGCGGCGTTGGCTTCATCGCCAACATCGACGGACGCAAGGAACATCGCATCCTCGAATACGCCATCCAGGCACTCTGCAACCTGGCCCATCGCGGAGCCTTGGACGCGGACGCGAAGACCGGTGACGGCGCCGGCGTCCTCACTCAGATCCCCCATGCGTTCTTCCGTCGCGAGGTCGAAAAGCTCGGCGGCAAGGTCATGCAGGACTCGGATCTCGCCGTGGGTTTCATCTTCATGCCCCGCGGCAATCGCTATCTCATCAGCAATTGCCAGCGGATCGTGGACGAGGCCGCCGCCCAGTTCGGCATCCACAACTTTGGATGGCGCAACGTCCCCACCAACAGCCGCTGCCTCGGGGACAAGGCCCGGGAAACCATGCCCGAAATCCAGCAGACCCTCCTGGGTCGAACCAACGGCTGGAGCAACGAGGAGTTCGAACGGCGCCTCTTTCTCGCCCGCAAAGCCGCGGAACGCCGCGCCCGCGAGGAAAAAATCGAGGGCTTTTACATCCCCTCCTTCAGCTCCCGCACCCTCGTTTACAAGGGCCTCTTCAACGCCCCACAACTGCCCAAATTCTACACTGATCTCAAGGATCCCCTCTTCACCACCGCGCTCGCCATCTATCACCAGCGCTATTCCACCAACACCTTCCCCAATTGGCAGCTCGCCCACCCCTTCCGGATGATCGCCCACAACGGCGAAATCAACACCCTCCTCGGCAATAAAAACTGGACCCGCGCCCGCGAACGCGAACTCACTTCCGAAATCTGGGGCGACCGCCTCCAGTTCATCGCCCCCATCATCCAGCCCGAAGGCTCCGATTCCGCCGGCCTCGACAATGCCCTCGAACTCCTCGAAGTCAGCGGCCGTAATGTCCTCCACAGCCTCATGATGCTCGCCCCCGAGGCGTGGGAAAAAATGAAGGACATGGACCCCGATCTCCGCGGGTTCTACCAATACCACTCCTGCCTCAATGAACCCTGGGACGGCCCCGCCGCCGTCGTCTTCAGCGATGGCCGCTACATCGGCGCCACTCTGGACCGCAACGGCCTCCGCCCCGCCCGCTACAAGGTCTATGACGACGGTCTCGTCGTCATGGGCAGCGAAGCCGGTGTCGTTCCCCTCGACGAGAAAAAGGTCGTCAAAAAGGGACGCCTCGGCCCCGGCCGCATCATCGCCATCGATACCCTCGAAAAACGATTCCTCGACAACGACGACGTCAAACTCCAGGTCGCCCGCCAGAAACCCTATCGCGAATGGTGCGAACGCCAGGTCTTCTCCCTGCCCGATCACGCCAAACCCTTCGGGACCACCTACAATCCCGTCAACATCCTCGACCTCACCCTCCAGCAAATCGCCTTCGGCTGGGACCAGGAGGAACTCCAGGTCGTCCTCAAACCTATGGTCACAAACGGCGCCGAAGCCGTCGGCTCCATGGGCGATGACACCCCCCTCGCCGTGCTCTCCCGGCGGCCGCGGCTCCTTTACTACTTCTTCCGCCAGTTGTTCGCCCAGGTCACCAATCCGCCCATCGACAGCATCCGCGAGAAGATCGTCATGTCCCTCGCCACCGGCATGGGCCATAAAAAATCCTGGCTCGCCGAGACCGAGGATCACGCCAAAATGGTCTGGATCAATGGCCCGTTCCTGTTCGAATACGAACTCGAGGCCCTCAAATCCATCCCCGATCCCGCCTTCCAATGCGCGACTCTCCCCTGTCACTTCGAAGCGAAAAAGGGAGCCTCCGATCTTCGCCGCGCACTTCAGACCCTTTGTGACAACGCCTCCAAAGCCATCGATGAAGGCAAATCCATCCTCATCCTGAGCGACCGCCGGACCGACGCCGACAACGTCCCCATCCCCATGCTCCTGGCTGTCGGGGCCGTCCATCACCATCTCATCCGCGCCGGCAAACGCCTCCGCGTCTCCATCGTCTGCGAAACCGGTGAGGCCCGGGATGTCCATCACTTCGCCTGCCTCATCGGTTATGGCGCCTCCGCCGTCAATCCCTACATCGCCATCGATTCCATCCGCCAGGCCGTCGAGGCCGGGGATTATGGCGAGGTCAAAATGGACGACGCCACCGCCAATTACCGGAAGTCCATTGAAAACGGCCTTCTCAAGATCATGTCCAAAATGGGCATCTCCACCCTCAGCAGTTATCGCGGCGCCCAGATCTTCGAGGCCGTCGGCCTCTCAAACGACGTCATCGATCTCTGCTTCTACGGCACCACCTCCCAGATCAGCGGCCTTTCTCTCGAACAGATCGGAGCCGATGCCCTCCGCCGCCATCAGGCCGCCTATGGCAGCCCTGAATCGGCCACGCTCGACGAAGGCGGCAATTACAAGGTCCTCTCCGGCGGACGCGGTGAATTCCATGCCTTCAACAAACCCGTCGTCCAGACCCTTCATCGCTTCCTCAAGTCCAGCAATCGCGAGGACTACCTGAAATACAAGGAAACCGTCACCAGCCGCGACCCCGTGTCGCCGCGCGACCTGCTCCGCTTCAAATCCGCCACCCCGATCCCCCTCGACGAGGTCGAACCCATCGAGAACATCCGGATCCGCTTCACCACCGCCGGCATGAGCCTCGGCGCCCTCTCGCCCGAAGCCCACGAATGCCTCGCCATCGCCATGAACAGCATCGGTGGCAAATCCAACTCCGGCGAAGGCGGCGAGGACACCGCGCGCTATTCACTCCGGCCCAATGGCGACAACCCGAATTCAGCCATCAAACAGGTCGCCTCCGGCCGCTTCGGCGTCACCCCGGAATACCTGGCCAGCGCCCAGGAAATCGAAATCAAGATGGCCCAGGGCGCCAAACCCGGCGAAGGCGGCCAGTTGCCCGGACACAAGGTCACCGAAATCATCGCCCGCCTGCGCCACAGCACCCCCGGCGTCCCCCTCATCTCCCCGCCGCCACACCACGACATCTACAGCATCGAGGACCTCGCCCAGTTGATCTACGACCTCAAACAGGTCAATCCCCGCGCCAAGGTCTGCGTCAAGCTCGTTGCCGAATCCGGCGTCGGCACCGTCGCCGCCGGCGTCGCCAAGGCCTACGCCGACGTCGTCCTCATCAGCGGCCACGACGGCGGCACCGGCGCCTCCCCCCTCAGTTCCATCAAATACGCCGGCGGCCCCTGGGAGGTCGGCGTCGCCGAGGCCCACCAGACCCTCATGCTCAATGACCTCCGGTCCCGGATCGTCCTCCGCACCGACGGCGGCATCAAAACCGGCAGGGACATCGTCATGGCCGCCCTCCTCGGCGCCGAGGAATACAACTTCGGAACCGCCGCCCTCATCGCCACCGGGTGCGCCATGTTCCGCGTCTGTCACCTCAACACCTGCCCCGTCGGCGTCGCCACCCAAAATGAGAAGCTCCGCCTCAAGTTCAAGGGCAAACCCGAGAATGTCGTCGCCTTCTTCAACGGCGTCGCCGAGGAAGTCCGCGAAATCCTCGCCCAACTCGGCTGCCGTTCGCTCAACGAAATCATCGGCCGCACCGATCTCCTCGAACGACGTCCCCTCGATGATTTTCCTGAAGACCTTCACTCAAGAATCGCCAGTATCGATCTCGGCAAGCTCCTCTATCAGGTCGATCCCACCGGCTCCGCCACGCGCATCCACACCCGCGAACGCAATGAACGATTCGGCGACAGCCCGCTCGACAGCCGCATTGTCACCGACGCCAAACGCGCCCTGAACGGCAAGGGCTCCGTCAAGCTCAGCTACAAGATCAACAACACCCACCGGAACATCGGCACCCAACTGTCCGGCCTCATCGGCTACACCCATGGCGACAAGGGCCTCCCCGACGAGTCCATCGACATCACCTTCCATGGCAGCGCCGGCCAGAGCTTTGGCACCTTCCTCGCCTCCGGCATCCGCCTCAAACTCCTCGGCGAAGCCAATGACTACGTTGGCAAGGGCATGAATGGCGGCGAAATCATCGTCCGCCCCTCCGAACACTGCCAGTTCGAATGGGCCAACAACCAGATCATCGGCAACACCGTCATGTACGGCGCCACCGGCGGCAAACTCTTCGCCGCCGGACGCGCCGGCGAACGCTTTTGCGTCCGCAACTCCGGCGGTGTCGCCATCGTTGAAGGCACCGGCGACCACGGCTGCGAATACATGACAGGCGGCACCGTCGTCGTCCTCGGCAGCGTCGGACGCAATTTCGGCGCCGGCATGAGCGGCGGCATGGCCTACATCTATGACCCCGAAAACCTCGTTCCCCGCCGCTACAACGACGGCATGATCCGCATCGAACGCATGTCCGACGAGGAGGAGATCAAGGCCGTTCAGGCCCTCATCTACCAGCACCTCGAACGCACCGAATCCCCGCGCGCCAACCACATCCTCAAAAACTGGAAGGACGCCCTCCCCCACTTCTGGCGTGTCGTTCCCCATCCCGCCGAGGCAAAACCCGCCTCCAAACCCGTCCACGAACTCGAGGACGAAAAAGCCAAACCCACCCCCGCCGGAGGTTTTTAAGCAATCCGGCCATTGGCGGCACAGTCCCGCAGGCATCCAGCCTCAGCCTCCAACCCTGAAATCCTTCCGGCAACCACCAGCCCGGTTCACCGGCCACTCCTCATCACGACCGCCATCCACGTTTCTTCCATGGAAATCACCCAACAACTCGCCCTCTTCCTCGAAAACAAACCCGGCACCCTCGCCCGTGTCTGCAATGCCCTCGCCGACGCCAAAATCAACATCTTCGCCGTCTGCACCAGCGACACCGTCGATCACAGCGTCGTCCGCATGGTCGTCAGTGACCCCCCTCGTGCCCTCGCCCTCTTCGAGGAACACGGCACCCTCGTCATCGAGGACGAGGTCCTCATGCTCGACGGTGACAACAAACCCGGCACCCTCGCCCAAATCTGCGAGAAACTCTCCAGCGCGAAAATCAACATCGAATACTGCTACTGCGCCACCAGTCCCCACTCGAAAAAAGGTCTCCTCATCCTCCGCGCCTCCGACCCACGTAAAGCCCTCAAAATTCTCAACACCTGATCGTGCCGTCACCGCTCCTGTACGAGATCAACACCCGCTGCTGGCTCCACGACCTCGGCAGACAACAGGCGCGCCCCATCACCCTGGCGAACGTCCCGGACCCGGAGTTCGAAACCTGGCGCCGCCTTGGCTTCACTCACCTCTGGCTGATGGGCGCCTGGACCGTCGGCCCCAAAAGCCGCGCCCATTCCCTCGAAACCATTCGCCGAAACCAGGACCTTCATCCCGGCCTCCAGGATTGGAAGCCCGCCGACATCACAGGCTCCCCCTACGCCGTCGCCGCCTGCAAGGTCCCCGATTCCCTCGGCGGTGACGCGGGACTCGCTGCTTTCCGACGCCGTCTCCATCAACACGGCATCCAACTCGTTCTCGACTTCGTCCCCAACCACACCGGACTCGATCATCCCTGGCTTCGACACCACCCGGAATATTTCGTCCAATCCTCCAACCCACGACCCGGGACATTTCCCAATCAATCGAAGCATGCCCGCCGCTGGATCGCCCATGGCAGGGATC
>DATKEE010000314.1:0-2327 GCA_035544555.1 Candidatus Methylomirabilota bacterium | reverse complement strand
TCGCGGGAATCCGGATTGGGGAAACGACGCCGGCGAGTCACCGGTCGAGTTGGTGGCCGAGATCCGGGCCGCGACGGCGGGCCGCACGACCGCATGGACGGCCGGGGAACTGGATCAGATTCCGGTGGAGGCAATCGAGGCTTCGGCGGACGGGGCTTCGCCGGATGAGGCTCAGTGAGCAGAAACGTGCCGCATCGGAGATCTTTTCCCGGGGGATTGAAGGTCCGCATGCCTTTTTTGGCCACCGGAAATGTTCGCGCCTGATGAATCTCACTCCGGATCACCGATGAACTTCCGCTGGCGCAAGCGAACCTTGGTCCTTCTGGCCGCCGGTTGCGTCGGAATTCTTGTTGTCATCGCCTGGTATCATTTCTCCCTTCGACGACCCGTTGGCTCGGGTCCGGCGGGGCCGCCGGTGAACCGGGCACGGTTCGGCGAAGTTTGGACGGATCGTCCGGTCTTTCTTGTGGGGTTGGGAGACAGCGTGACCGCCGGCCTGGGAGCGCGCAAAGGTTATTCCTACTTTGATCGTTTGCTGGGGAATCCGTTGGACGAGTTCGAGGACATGAAGGGGGTTCACGTTGCCCGGGTTTTTCCGTCGCTTCGCTCGACCAATCTGGCCATTTCGGGAACCACGTCCCGGGAGCATCTGGAGCGGCAGATGCCGCGCCTGCCGGAGTCGCCGTCAAACGAACTCGTGGTGGTCGTGTTCACGACGGGAGGCAACGATTTGATTCACAACTACGGGCGAGTGCCCCCGCGCGCGGACGGGATGTATGGGGCGACGTATGAGGAGGCAGTGCCGTGGATCGGGACATTCGAAGAACGACTGGAGGAAATGATTGGGCGCATCCAGACGGCATACCCGGACCGCTGCCAGATTTTCCTGGCAAACATCTACGATCCGACGGATGGGGTCGGCGACATCGAGAAATCCGGAATGCCGCCCTGGCCGGATGGATTGCGGATTCACGCCGACTACAACCGGATCCTGGCAGCGTGTGCCGGGCGGCATGCAAACGTTCATCTTGTCGATTTGCATGCGGCATTTCTGGGTCACGGGCTGCACTGCACTCAGTTCTGGCGGGAGCATTACCGGTCCGAGGACCCGCACTATTGGTATTACATCAACCTGGAGGATCCGAACGAGCGCGGGTATGACGCGATCCGGCGGCTGTTTCTGAACGCGATGGCGGAGGTATTCGAGGACATCGGCGTTGTCACGAGGGGGGATGCGGAGTAAAAGAGCGGATGGCGCGTTGGAAATTCCGTTCGCAGGCCGAGAGCCGGCCGATGGGCATTGCCGGGCGCCTGTTCCTCTCGTTGTTCTTCCTCTTCTTCCTGGGCATCGGTTCCATCGTTGTCGCTTTCATCGGCCGCGAGGCGTATCAAAGCGCGCGCACGTGGTTCTGGGAGTCTGTCGAGGCGGAGGTCGTCTCCAGCGGCATTCGCGAGGAGGACCGGGACAGCAACCCGTATGTCGTCGAGATTGAATACACCTACGAATTCAATGGGCAGCGCCACACGGGAACCCGGTTCAAGCCGGGTGGAGAGGCGGCCTTTTCGGATTATGGAAGGGCGCAGCGTCTGCGGGACGCGCATGCCGCCGGCGCAAGAGTGACGGCGTATGTGAACTCGGCCGCGCCGTCGCAAGCGGTCTTGAAGCGGGGACAGTTGTGGCTGATCCCGCTGGTGTTGTTTCCCATGATCTTCGTCGTCATCGGCGCGGGCGGAATCTGGTTTGCGTGGCGGTGGGCCGGAAAGGCGGTTCCTCCAGGCAGGCAGGTTGTGGAGTCCATCTCGGAACGAGCGCGCAGTCCGGGGGGAGGTTGTTTTCTGATCGGGTTCTTCAGCTTCTTCCTGCTCATTGGAGGCGTGGTTTTCGTGTTTATGTTTGTGCGGCCGGTGCTCGGCATTCTGGACGCGAGGAACTGGGTCGAGACCCCGTGCGTGGTGGAATCGAGCCAGGTGCGGAGTCATAGCAGCGATGACGGAACGACCTACAGTGTGGACATCCTTTATCGCTACGAGGTCAATGGGAGGGAGTACAAGTCGAATCGTTACCATTTCATGGGCGGTTCATCGAGTGGATGGGGAGCCAAGCGGGCGATTGTCAGGGAGCATCCGCCCGGACGGGAGACGGTGTGTTATGTGAATCCGAGGGACAGCACCGAGGCGGTGTTGGAGCGGGGGTTTACCCACGATCTCTGGTTCGGCTTGATTCCGTTGGTGTTTGTTGGCGTCGGGGCCGGCGGCCTGCTGTGGGGAGTGCGGAAGTTGCGTGCCGGGCCAGCGGCGGTTCCGGGCGCTCGGGGATGGGTTCAGTC
>DATKEE010000313.1:0-7120 GCA_035544555.1 Candidatus Methylomirabilota bacterium | reverse complement strand
AGGCTTGGGTGAAGGCCGAAGGTCAATAGCCGATAGCCGATAGGCGAGGGGCAATCGCAAATTGCGAATTGAAAATCGCAAATGCCCGGGTGGGTTGTCAGCTGGGGGCGGAGGGGTTTCGGCGGGCCCGGGACTGGCGCCAGCGGTCGAGGGCGACGGCGAAGATGATGACGCAGCCGATGATGATTTCCTGCCGGTAAGTGGGCCAGTCCATTTGATTTGAGCCATTGCGGAGGACGGCCATGATGAGGGCGCCGATCATCGAGCCGAGGATGCTGCCGGTGCCGCCGCTGAGGCTGGCGCCGCCGATGACCACGGCGGCGATGATGTCGAGTTCCAGTCCGATGGCCACGGTGGGATCGCCCTGGTTGAGGCGGGAGAATTGCATGAGGCCGGCGAGTCCCGCGAACGCCCCGCCGATCGCGTAGATCATGACCTTTCGCCATTGGACGCGGATGCCGCAGAGTCTGGCGGTGGCTTCATTGGAACCGATGGCGAAGAGGTGACGTCCGAACACGGTCTGGCGAAGCACCAGGGCCATGCCGGCGGCGAGGAGGAGGGTGATCCACACGCCGAGGGGGACGGGGAGGAATTCGAAGGGGCGTTGCATGGCCATCAGCTTGAGCAGGGGGGCGACAGCCTCCTGATGGGCGGGGAGGTTGGGCACGTTCACCGTCTGGCTGTCCCCGAGCCATTTGGCGGTGCCGCGGGCGATGCCCATCATGCCGAGGGTCACAATGAAGGGCATCATGCGGATACCGGCGATGATGCACCCGTTGACCATGCCGATGAAGGCGCCGGTCAGAATGGTGAGGGAGGTGACGAGCAGCGGGGAGCAGGGATTGTCGAGGGAAAGAAGCCGGGCCGCCACGACACTGGTGAGGGCCACGACTGAACCGACGCTCAGGTCAATGCCGCCGCTGACGATGATGAGCGTCATGCCGATGGCCGCGATGGCGACGATGACGGTCTGGGTGAGAATGATCTTGAAGTTGCCGCCGGTCAGGAAGGATTGGCGGACGTCGGGGTCGAGGGAAAAGAAGGCGATGACGGCGAGGAGCCCGAAAAAGGGGCCGGCCGCGTTGATGAGCGTGGACAGGTTGGGGAGTCTCATGCGGGGCTTTGGCCGACGGCCGCCGAGATGATGTCGTGCTCGGTCCAATGAGCGGCGGGCCGGACCTCGGTCAGGACACCGCGGCACATGACGCCGATGGTATCGCAGACGCCGAGCAATTCGGGGAGGTAGCTGCTGACGAAGACGAGCGCCCGGCCCTGGGCGGCGAGTTCACCCATCAATTGATAGATCTGGACCTTGCTTCCGACGTCGATGCCGCGCGTCGGTTCATCGAGGAGGAGAATGCGGGCATCATGGTGGAGGAGGCGCGCGATGGCGACCTTCTGCTGGTTGCCGCCGGAGAGTTCGGTGACCGATTGGGTGGAGTGGCTGGCCCGGATGCCAAGGCGCGCGATCCAGTCGTTCGTGACGCGACGCTGCCGGCGCTGATGGATGAAACCGCAGCGGACGAATGGTTGGTATCGGGTCGCGGTGAGGTTGTCGGCCACGCTGCGATTGAGCATGAGACCCTCCTCCTTGCGGTTTTCGCTGAGGAGGCCGATTCCCTGGGCGAGTCTTGAGGACGGGGTGCCGTGGGTGGAAGGCCGGCCGAAGGCGAGGAGGGTGCCCTCGCGGACACGGTCCAGACCGAAGCAGGCGCGCAGTGTCTCGGTGCGTCCGGCGCCGATCAGTCCGGCGAGGCCGAAGATCTCTCCTTCGTGAACCGTGAACGTGGCGTTGCGGGGCCGTGCCGGTCCGGCAATGCCGTGGAGTTCCAGGACCGCGCGGCCGGGCTGGCGCGGGACGCGGGGATAGATGTCTTCGATGTCGCGACCGACCATGAGGCGGATGATTTCCTGAAGATTGGCTGAGGCCATGACGCCGCTGCCAACGGTCTCGCCGTCGCGCAGGACGGTGAAGCGATCGCAGATCTGCCGGCACTCCTCGAGAAAGTGGCTGATATAGACAATGCTCACGCCGCGCTCCCGGAGGCGGGCGATGACCGTGAAGAGCTGTTGGGTGTCGGAATGGGTGAGGCTGCTGGTCGGCTCGTCCATGATCAGGACCCTGGGGTTCCCGATGAGGGCGCGGGCGATCTCGACGATTTGTTGTTCGGCGATGGTGCGGGTTCCGGCGGGCGCGTCGAGGGGGATGGAATCGTGGTGGAGTTCGGCGAGCGCGCGATGGGCCAGGGCGCGTCGTTCGCGGCGGTGGAGCCAGCCGAGGGTGGAGGGTTCGGCGCCGAGGAGGATGTTTTCCTCGACGCTGAGATGCGGCGCCAGGTTGAGTTCCTGGTAGATCATGGCGATGCCGCATCGGCGCGCGTGCAGGGGGTTTTCGGGTTGGAGCGGTTCGCCTTCGAGTTCGATGGTGCCGGCATCCGGGCGATGGGCGCCGCTGAGGATTTTCATCAGCGTGCTTTTGCCCGCGCCGTTCTCGCCGATGAGGGCATGGACTTCGCCCGGGGCGACGGAAAAGGAGACGGATTTGAGGGCCTGGGTGGCGCCGAAGCGTTTTTGAACGCCGATCATTCGCAGCCGGCTCATGCGCGGGGTGACGGAGGGGGGATGGAAGGCGACGGCATGAATGCGCTGAGATGATTGGAGCCTGGCCGAACGCGGGGCCGGATTACTTGAGATACTGGTCGATCGGGGGATTCAGGAGTTCGCTGATCTCCGGATCCTCCATGTTGTCCCGGGTGACGAGGTGGACGCCGGTGTCGATGCGCTTTTCCACGGGTTTACCCTGAAGATGCTCCACGAGGGTCATCACTCCCAGGTAGCCCATGCGAACGGGATCCTGAACCACAAGGGCCTGAAGGTCGCCGTTCTTGAGGTCCTCGACCGACTTGGAGCCGGCGTCGAACCCGACCATCTTGATGGCACCGCCGGCCTTGCCTAGATCGCGCAGGGCCATGGCCATGGCGATGGTGGGGGGTTCGCAGGGGCAGAAGATGCCGTCGGCTTCGGCGCCGTAACGGTTCAAAAGATTCTGGGAGGCCTGATAGGCGGTTTCGCGGGTTGGCCCGGCGTGTTGATCGTCCGAAAGCAGTTTGATGGCGGGATGCCGGTTGGTGAGGGCGTCGAGGAATCCGGCCTCGCGAGCCTCGGTGCTGGCGGAGCCGACGGCATAGCGCAGCAGGATGACGTCGCCGGTTCCATTGAGGAGCTTGCCGAGGTGATCGCCGGCCAGTTGTCCGCCCTTGTAGTTGTCGGTGGCGACGAAGCTGACGTACTGGTCCGATTTGAGATCCGAGTCCATGATGACGACGGGGACGCCGGCTTTGGTGGCGTTTTCGACGGGGGCAACAAGAGCCTGGGAATCGAGCGGGGCGAGGACAATGCCATCGACTTTTCGGGCCATGAAATTTTCGACCACCTGGATTTGGAGGTCGCGGTCGTCTTCGCGGAGGGGGCCTTTCCAGATGATCTGGACGGGGGTGCCGGAGGCGTTCAATTCCTGTTCGGCCTTGCGTGCTCCGGCTTCGATGGAACGCCAGAACTCGTGGGTGGTTCCCTTGGGGATGACGGCGATGGTGAGTCGCTTCCGGCCATCGGCGGTATCCTCCGTTTGTTGTCTGCAGGCGGTCGCCATGAGCAGCAAGCAACACAGACAGACGAGGGAGAGTGGCTTCATGGGCAGAAACTAGAAAAGCGGTGGGGCGTTTACAATCCTTTTGATGGGATTCAAGGGGCGACGGGGACGAGTACGGCGCGGGGCGGGGTTTCCGTGCGGATCAAATGGAGTTCGTCGGCAAGATTGTCGAGGAGATTGAGGACGAGGAGCTGGAGGGTGCGTTTTTCGTGATCGAAGAACCAGGCGAGGAGGGGGAGGTCGAGGAGGATCAACCAGATCCAGGGTTGCCATGAGGCGAGGAGGGCGATGGCGGTGGACTGGAGCAGAAACAGCGACCAGAAGCAAAGCCGGGCGAGGAGGGACCAGTGGCCGCGCAGGCGGCAGCGGAGGTTGAGTTTTCCTCCGGCGAGTTCCTCGGAGGCGGTGAGGAGACGCAATCGGCACCAGGGACTGCCGGAGACTTCGACGTCGTAAGGGGACCATCCACTGTCGGTCCTGTTCTGCCATCCTTCGTGGTCGAGGCGTTTGAGGAGGGCCTTGAGAAGGTCGAGGCGGTCGGTGGTTCCGGGTGACCAATAGACGACGGAATCGAGGGCGGCGCCATGATCCGCGCGGGTGATTTGATCGAGGCGTTCGCGGGTGGTCTCGGGGCGGGCGGGCACGCTGAGACGCCATTTGTGGCGGGCCCAGCCGCGGACGATGGGTTGGAGGTAGAACAAAAGGGCGACGAGAGGCCGGGACCAGACGCGGCTTTGGCGCGGGGGAAGATCGGCCTGCGCGGCGGCAATCGCGCAGACTCCGCAGGAGAGCGCGAGACTGGTCACCGCGAGCGGGAGGAGCCATGGGAAGGATGCGGAGAGCACGGCGAGCGGGATCGTGATGAGAACGTGGTACTCCAGGGAAGTGGTGAACATGAGGGCGAAGGCGGGTTCCGGGGAGTAGAGCTTTTGGAAAAAGCCGGTGGCAAACGCGCCGTGGTAGATGAACGGACGCTGGATGAGGACTCCGGGTTTGGCGGCGGTGTAGATGCGCCCCCGCCAGACCCCTCCACCGAACGAGTTGAAGTATTCGGGATGCTTGCGGGCGAGAAGTGCCTCCGCCTCGCCGTAGCCGCCCTGTTGCCTGAGGTAGGCCCGGATGGTCGAGCGGCGGTAATGCCAGACGAACCCGGCGGGACTGAATCCAATCCGGCAGCCATGCTCCTGGAGCCGCCAGCAGACATCGACGTCGTCCCCGGCCTTGCGGAAGACGGGGTCGAAGCCGCCGATTTCCTCGAGGGCCCATTTGTAGAAGGCCATGTTGCACCCGGGCACATGCTCGGCCACGCGATCCGTCAACATGACGTGGGCGGGGCCACCCGGGGAGACCATGACCGCGGCCGCGATCGGCGAATCCTCGGGAGGAAGAAAATTGTGACCTCCCACCGCGCTCCAGTCGTTGCGAATCAGGTCACCGACCAGGTAATGGAGCCAGTCCTCGTCGGCCCGGCAGTCGGAGTCGGTGAAGGCGACGATCTCGCCGGTGGCGGCGACGATGCCGGTGTTGCGCGCGACGGAGAGGCCGCAATTGTCCTGGCGGATGTAGCGGAGGGAGTCGTAGCCGGCCGCGATGGCCGGGGTGTTGTCGGTGGAACCGTCATCGACGAGGATGACCTCGTAATCCGGGTAGTGGAGGTGGAGGAGGGAGTCGAGACAGGCCTTGAGAGTCCGGGCGCCATTGTAACTGGCGACGACGACCGACACCCGGGGAGTGCGTGGGAGCGGAAAGCGGGGGGCGCGGTGGAAGGCCTCGCGCACGACCGCGAACGAGGGTTTCGGTTTTCTGTCGCGGGTGGTGAGGCCGAATGCCCAATCCTCGATCTGATGGCCGCCGCGGAACCAGTCATCCGTGAAGCTGAACACCACGGTGCCGGCGAGTCCGTTCCGGAACGCGCCTTCAATCTGCCAGCGGAGAATGTCGCATTTGCGGTCTTCGGTCTCCCGCAACGAATCGATGCCGAATTCGCCGAGCATCAGGGGCTTTGAATCGGCAATCGTTTGCAGGCGGTCGAGGTAGATCTCGTAGGAGTGAGCGTGATGAAGGTAAACGTTGAAGCAGAGGAAATCGATGTTCCGGGGGCGGAGGAATTCCGTGGGTGGAAAGGAGGCGAACGTGTACAGGGCATCGGGATCGATGGACCTGGCCTCGTCAATCAGCTCATCGAGATAGGCCGTGATGCGCCTCACGCCGCTCCAGCGGACGATGTCGGCAGGAATTTCATTGACGACACTGTAGGCGAAGACGGCGGGGTGGTGGCGGCAGGCGGTGACGGCTTCACGCACGGCGCGGAGGCCGGTTTCGCGACCCGCGGCGGTGTCGAGGAAGCAGAGGTGTTTGGGCCAGGGAATGTCGATGAGCAGTTTCAGGCCGTGAGTCTGGGCACGGTCGAGGAAGTGTCGCGGGGGGACTTCGTAGAGGCGGAGAACATTGGCGCCGAGGTCACGGATCAGCGCGAGGTCGTGATCGATCCGCGGGAGGTCGGGGTAGGAATCGCCGGAGGCATTGGGGGCGAACGGCCCATAGGTCAAACCCTTGACCGGAAATTTTTCCCCGTTGAGCCGGAAGAATTTTCCGTCCACGATCACGCGGTCGGCGGGCCCGGAGGAAGGAGTCATGGAATCTGGAGGGTGACGTGTTGATTGGAATGGAAGGGGAGACTAATCATCGGGCGGGTGTTGATCGGCGAGGCGGAGGGCATTGGCGAGGGGGCCTTCGGCGCGTTTTTCGAGTTCCTGGCTGACCTGCCAGTGGTATTTCCAGACGAGATCCTGTGATGCCTGGGACGCGGGATCGATGAGCTGGATGGTGCGCTGGTAATCGTCGATCAGGCAGCGGGTGGGGAGGCGTTCGAGATTGCGGAGCAGGCGGTGATAGAGGACGCGGGCCTCCTCGGGATGCTGTTTGACGGCGAGGAGGATAAAGGCTTCGCGCAGTTCCAGGTGCCGCGACTGGTTCAATCCGAACTGGCGCACGACCATGACACTGCAAAAAACCAGCACGGCCAGGAAGAGCAGCGCATAGCGATACCGACGTAAAAATCGCATGGCTGTTTTTACGGGCCGGGCAAGGTCGCGCGCAACTCTTATGAGAAAGGAACTGCAAGGGTGATGGGAATGACGTCGGGGGGTATTTTCCCACAGAAGTGTACGCAAATTGCGCAGCCTTACCCAACCCAGGAGGCAACCTGCAATTGTCGATAGGTGTCGGGCGCATTCCCGGAGACTGACGAGAAATGGATAACTCTTTGAAAATCAGGTTTGTGGATCGCCCATCCGTGAGTGGGATCGGGAGCGCGGTGCATGAACTGCTTACCGAAGCGTGGATCGGCGGTAAAGATTGGGGCCTTGCTCACCTCGTGGAGAGTTTGAGCGATGCGGCGGGTGGGATGCCCGGCGCGGAGCAACGTGGTGGAAGGCGAGAATGAAATCCGCGGGCGCGGACCGGGCAGCG
>DATKEE010000312.1:0-16032 GCA_035544555.1 Candidatus Methylomirabilota bacterium | reverse complement strand
ACGATGCCATCGAACTCACCGCCGAGCTTGTGGATGGACTCGACCTCCATGCCGGCCATGGTGAGGCGTTCGGCGAGGGCTTCGGGTGAATCGTCGATATCGACGTATTGTTTCAGCCAGTTGAGGGTGACTTTCATGTCGGGTTCAGAACTGTTTCAAGAACCGCTCGTCATTTTCGTAGAAGAGGCGGATGTCGTTGATGCCGTAACGGATCATGGCGACGCGTTCGATTCCGAAACCGAAGGCCCAGCCGGTCCAGGATTCCGGGTCATAGCCGACGTTCTCGAACACCTGGGGATGGACCATGCCGCAGCCGGCGATCTCGAGCCATTCCCTGCCCATCTTCCGGGTGAGGGGACTGGAGAAGTCGATTTCGAAACTAGGCTCGGTGTAGGAGAAATAATGCGGCCGGAAGCGGATTTTCACGTCGGCGCCGAGCAGTTCCTTGAAGACGAATTCAACCGTCCCCTTCAGATCACCCACAGTGACGTTGCGATCCACGTATAGCCCCTCGATTTGATGAAACGTGGGGTTGTGGGTGGCGTCGGCGTTGTCGCGGCGATACACGCGCCCCGGCACCACGATGCGGATGGGGGGCGGCTGCTGTTCCATCACGCGGATCTGAACCGAAGAGGTATGGGTGCGGAGCAGCAGTTGGGAGCCGTCCCCGTTGGCGGGAAGATAAAACGTGTCCTGCGAATCGCGCGCCGGATGGTCGGCCGGAGTGTTCAGGGCGTCGAAGCAATGAGGGTCGTCCTCGATCTCCGGGCCATCCGCGACGGCAAAACCGATCTTGCGAAAGCTGCGGACGATGTCCTCGGTCATCCGGGTGAGTGGATGGAGGCGGCCGGTGGCGCGACGGCGGCCGGGGAGCGTGAAGTCGGTGGGTTCGGAGGGAAGGGAGGCCTTGAGTTCGAGTTCGGTCCGGCGTTCGGCGAGGGCGGATTCCAGTTCGACCTTGGCCTGATTGATCCGCTTGCCGGCGGCGGGACGTTCCTCCTTGGGGAGGGAGCCGAGTTGTTTGAGGAGACCGGTGAAACGTCCATGGGCGCCGAGCACATTGACGCGCGCCTGTTCGAGCGCGTTCAGGTCGGCGGCCTGGCGGAACTCGTCGAGGGCGGCCTGTTTCAGCGGTTCGATGTCATCGGTGATTCCAGCCATGACAGATGCCTGTGTATGGGATTCGAGCGCCCGGGTTTTTCCCGGCCCCGAATCCTGATCTGGATCGGGTGCGGGCTCCGGGGTGGAACGACTCTGAGTTTTCGGTCCGCCGCACCGGTTGTGGTGCGGCTGGAAAAACAAAAAGCGGGCGTCCGCTGAGGGTCGCCCGCTGTGGAAAGATCGGCCCGTGAAGGGTCAGGCCTTGGCGGCCTTCGATTTGAGGGCGTCCTGGGCAACCTTGACCAGTTCGCCAAAGGCGTCGGCGTCGGTGGCGGCGATATCGGCGAGCGCCTTGCGGTCGAGGCCGACCTGGGCGGCCTTGAGGCCCTCGATCAGGCGGCTGTAGGTGAGGCCGGCGGACCGGGCGGCGGCGTTGATGCGGATCTGCCACAGGGCGCGGAAGGTGCGTTTTTTGTTGCGGCGGTCGCGATAGGCGTATTGGAGGCCGTGATCGACGGCATCGGAGGCATAGCGGTAGAGTTTGGAACGGCGCATCCGGAAGCCCTTGGCGGCTTGAAGGGTTCGTTTGCGGCGCTTCCAGGAAGCGGGGGCGTTGGTGACTCGCATGGGATGGGAAAGGTTGGGTGTGGATCAGTGACCGGCCGGCCGGCGAGGCGTCAGTGGCTGAACGGGAGGTTTTGTTTGACGCGATAGACGTCGGTTTCATGCACCAACACGATGGAGCCGAGGCGGCGCCGGCGCTTGGCGTTCTTGCCGGAAAGCAGGTGGCGCTTGCCGGCGTGGGCACGCAGCACCTTCCCGGTGCCCGTGATTTTGAAGCGCTTGGCCACGGACTTCTTGGTTTTGATGCCTTTGGGACGACGCATAGATTCAGCTTTCAATTAAAAAGAGCGCGCACTAGAGGCACCGCGCAATTTCGAATCAAGGGGCAATTTTGGGCAATTTTGGACTTTGAAAGTTATTGAAATCACGTTGGGCCGCCGTACTATGGCCGGACTGTTCGTCCGGCGAACGGTCCGGTCGGGGCGTAGCGTAGCCTGGCTAGCGCGTCTGAATGGGGTTCAGAAGGTCGTGAGTTCAAATCTCACCGCCCCGACCAACCATTTCTCCCCGTTCTCCTGCGATGAAATCGCTGCCGCTGAGAGCCTGTTTTGGGATTCGGAGGGTCCTGTTTTCCCGGCACAACCTCCAAGAGGGTGAATGAAGGAAATACCTCACGACCGGCCCAACCCGCCCAGGGGACCTTCCTCCTCGTTTTTGACCGTGCTCGGCCTGGCACTGTTGCTGTGGCTGGCTGTCATCGGCTATGGGATCGATCCCGAGATCTCGTTTTCAATTCTTTGTCTGCTGCCCATCTCGCTGGTGGCCTGGTATGGGCACAAGTGGAGCGCCGTCCTGGTCTCCACAGCGGCCGCCGCGGCCTGGTTTTGGGTGGATATGCAGGGCAGACCAGTCGATTCCCCCGCGTCCGTGCCCTACTGGAACGCGGTGATCCAGCTCGGCGTTTTTTGGTTCGTCGTGCTGCTGCTGCTGACCATTCGGCGGTTGAAGAAGAGGCTCGAACGCGCTTTGAAAGCGCAGGCTGCACTGCTGCACGAGGAAACCAGCGAGCGGGCGCGGGCCGCGAAGGCCGCAATCGAGAGCGAGGAACGATTCCGGCAAATGGCCGAGAACATCAAGGAGGTGTTCTGGATGACGGATTCGGGCACGAATCAGTTGCTCTACGTCAGCCCCGGCTACGAGACCATCTGGGGACGCTCCTGCGAAAGCCTCCATGTCGCGCCTCTCGGCTGGCTGGACGCGGTTCATCCCGCCGACCGGCAAAGGGTCTCCGAGGCTGCCCGCGTCAGGCAGGCCGCAGGCGAATACGACGAGAGCTACCGCATCGTCAGACCGGATGGGAGTGTCCGCTGGATACGGGATCGGGCCTTTCCCGTGCGAAACGAGGCCGGAATCGTTTACCGGATCGTCGGGATCGCCGAGGACGTCACCGAACGCAAACAGACGGAAAAACGAAACGCCGTGTTTGCGGGACTTGCCCACCGGCTCAATGCCGCCACCACACCGGAGGGCGCCGCCCAAATCATCCTCGACATCGCGGCGGAGCTTTTCGGATGGGATGCGGGTTATGTCGATTTATACTCCGCCGCGGAAGACCGGATCATTCCGGTCCTGACGTTTGACATCGTGAACGGCCAGCGGACGGAGGTTTCGCCCTCGAGTTTCCCGCTCACTCCCAGTCCGCTGATGCGCGAGGTGATGAGGGAAGGGTCCCGGTTGATCAACCGGGAGAGCGGTTCGAAGGAATCGGTGGAGGTGGCTCGGTTTGGGGACACCAGCCGACTCTCCGCCTCCCTGATGTTTGTTCCCATTCGTTCGCAGGCGACCGTGGTGGGGATCCTGTCGGTTCAGAGTTACACGCCGGGCGCGTATGCCGGGGATGATTTGATCCTTCTTCAGGCGCTGGCCGACCATTGCGGGGATGCGCTCCAGCGGATTCATGTGGCCGGGGCGCTGCGTGAAAGTGAGGAATTGTTCCGCACGGTGTTCGAGTCCTCCCCTCTCGGCATGGCATTGTACGAGGCGGGAGGCAGGCATCTCCGGACCAACCGCGCCTACCAGCGAATGCTGGGCTACAGGGAAGGGGAACTCGAGACGCTGCAGGTGGGGCCGCTGACGTGCCCGGAGGATCTTCCCGAAGGCGAACGGTATCACCAGGAACTGCTGGCGGGAAAGCGCGACCATTATTTCTGGGAGCATCGTTTTCAGCGCAAGGACGGGTGCCTGGTCTGGGCGAAATCCGGAGCCTACGCGGTACGCGGTCCCCGGGGCCGGTTGCGCTTTATTGTTTCAATCGTCGAGGACGTGACGGATCGCCATGCCGCCGAGGGACGAATCCGTCAACTGGCGTCCATTGTGGACTCGGCCCACGACGCCATCATCGGGATGAACCTGGATGGCACGATTGTGAGCTGGAACCGCGCGGCCGAGTTGCTTTACGGATACGCCCTGAACGAGATCCTGGGGAAACCGATTTCGATGCTGGGATTGCCGGGGCAGGCGGATGACCCGTTGCACATGATCGGGGGCTTCGGCAGCGAAGGCGGCATTGAAGCCGTGCATCGGAGGAAGAATGGCGATCCCGTCGAGGTGTCGCTGGCGGTCTCGCCGATCTCCGACGGCAGCGGAAAAACCTGTGGCGTGTCGGTGATCGCGCGGGACCGGACGGAATCCAAGCGATTGGAGCGGGAAGTGTTGGAGATCAGTGGCACCGAGCGCCGGAGGATCGGGCACGATCTGCACGACGGGGTGGGGCAGCACCTGACCGGGACGGCCTTCAAGGCCAAACTTCTCGAGCAGATCCTTTCCGAGGAGGCGCCTCAATACGCTCACTCCGCCGGCGAGTTGGTCGGCCTGATCAATGCCGGGATCGACCAGGTACGCCGGCTGGCCCGCGGCCTCGATCCCATCGAGGTTGAGGCGGACGGTCTCGAGTCGGCGTTGAGCCAGTTGGCGGGGAACACCCGGACGATATTCCGGATTTCATGCAGCCTCCATTGCCTCGAGCCGGTGCCCCGGTTTGACCCGACCGTCAGCCTGCAACTCTATCGGATCGCCCAGGAGTCCATTCACAACGCCGTCAAACACGGACGGGCGAAGCGGATCGAGATTGATCTGGGTTTCAGCGACTCGCGAATCCGGCTGGTGATCGCGGATGATGGCGGCGGGTTCAACAGTGAGACGTCAGCCCGGGGCGGCATGGGCCTGCGCATCATGGAGTATCGCATCCATGCGATTGGCGGTTCTCTCATGATTGATTCTCAGGTGAATCAGGGGACGCGGATCACCTGCCTTGTGCCGGTTTTCCGGCCTCCGGGCCAGAAATTGGACAGTGTCCCGTCATTGGCATCGCTTCCGCTAGGAGCACCCACGCACCGACAGGATTAAGAAAGATCAGCCTCCCGAACATTCCTGCGATGAAAGACAGCAAACCAAGGCCACAGACCCCCCAAAAGCGCCGCATTCTCGTTGCCGACGATCATCCCTTGCTGCGTGAGGGCCTCATGCCTTTGATCAATCGGCAGAAAGACCTGGAGTGTTGCGGCGAAACGGACTGCGCTCCCTCCACCCAACAGGCCATTGAGACCTTGAAACCCGACCTCCTGCTGCTTGATCTGCGCCTGGGCGAGGGAGACGGAATCGAGTTCATCAAGATGTTGCACAGTCTCCACCCAACCCTGCCCATCCTGGTCCTTTCCCAGTTTGATGAAAACATTTACGCCGAGCGGGTCCTGCGCGCCGGCGCCAGGGGCTACGTGATGAAGCAGGAGGCCACGGAAGCCGTTCTGACTGCGATCCGGGCTGTGCTCGATGGCGAACTTTACGTAAGCCGAAGGATCGCCGTCTCCGTTTTGAACAAGTTCCTTCAAAGCAAGCCCACCGCCGGAAGCGGTCTGGTCGAGCGCCTGTCGGACCGCGAACTCCAGGTGTTCCAGATGGTGGGTTCGGGAATGCGGACACGCGACATCTCCACCAAACTGGGTCTCAGCATCAAGACCATCGAGACCCACCGCGAGAACATCAAACACAAGCTCGGCTTGCAGGCCGGTCCGGATCTGGTCCGCCACGCCACCCGCTGGGTCGAAGGCAACACGTAGGATCCGAACCTCGGATCATCAGCCTTCCGGTTGAAACGATTCATCCCTTCCCGATCTTCTCCCGGAGTTCCCCCGCCCCTCCGATTCCTGGAACCCCCTAAAGGTTTTCCTTAAACGATTTTCAGTGCGGCTCCCCGATTGGCGTTTGATCCCGGGAGTGGCCCAATGGGGCGAACAGTGTTCGCACGTATTGAATCAATGCCGCGCGAGCGGCGACCTTGGGAAAGCTCCTCGGGAAAACGTGAAGACCCACCCAAAGCCGGTCTCGCAACTTTTGTAACTTGAGTTTCCGTGGCCGCCGGTTTCCGGACGGTTTTAACCATAATCATGACCCTGACCCTGATGGCCGCCGCCCCCGCCACCGCGTCCCGTGACTGATTCCGCCCTGAAATCCTGTCCCGCCAACACAGCCCCGCGCCGGCGCGTCCTCGTGGCGGAGGATCATCCGCTCGTGCGGCAGGGGGTCGTTCAATTGATCAATCGACAGGCCGACCTGGTCTGCTGCGGCGAGGTGGATACAGCCGGCGGGGTTCTCGCGGCGGTCAGCGACACGAACCCCGATCTCGTGCTGCTGGATCTTTGGCTGGGCGATGCCGGCGGATTGGATTTGATCGGGTCCCTGCATGCGCGATTCCCGGAACTGCGCATCCTCGTGTTCTCCCAATCCGACGAGAACCTTTACGCCGAGCGATCCCTGCGTTCCGGGGCGAGGGGATACATCATGAAGGAGCGCGGTCCGGAGGAGGTGCTGGCGGCGATCCGGGCGGTGCTCAACGGGGAATTGGGCCTGAGCTGGGATCTGACCATGCGCCTTGTCGGAAAGGCCATCCAGGCGAACCCGCCCACCCACCGCGCGGTCAACGGAACGCTCACCGAACGCGAGCTGGCCGTGTTTCGGTTGTTGGGACAGGGAATGGGCACGAGGGTCATCGCGGAGCGGCTTGAGGTCAGCGGGAAGACCATCGAAGCGCATCGGGAAAACATCAAACACAAGCTTGGATTGCCGCACGCGGCCGCGTTGTTGCAGGCCGCTTCCGTCTGGGTGAACGGCGATTCTCACGGCACGCCGGAAGCTACATCAACCGCTGGAATCACTTTTGATACCGCTCACCCCTCCCCAGAATCAGTCC
Source organism: Candidatus Methylomirabilota bacterium (assembly GCA_035544555.1). Taxonomy (GTDB): domain Bacteria; phylum Verrucomicrobiota; class Verrucomicrobiia; order Limisphaerales; family DATKEE01; genus DATKEE01. Next base: position 9,122 of record DATKEE010000312.1, on the reverse strand, counting down.
CCTAAGGGATTGGAGAGGTCTTCCTAAGAGCATCCATTGGCAGCCAATCAGTGCCCTGACCCGATTGTGGGACCGCGATGGGTTTGGGTAAATGGGGCAAGTTAACGGTTCCGAAATGACCAACGATCGTCGGGCTGGTTGGTCCGGTAACAAGTGCGAAGTGCGGAACCAATTCTTGGGCAGAAGACGGCTCCAGAATGCGGATGCCTCCTCGGAGGCGATGCAACGACAGCCCAGGAAAGAAACAAAAACCAAAACCACAGAGTAGAGTCCATGAAACTAAAACAAAACCGCACGCGCACGCGCGCTGCATTCACCCTCATCGAGATGATCGGCGTCCTGGCCGTGATCGCCATCCTGGCCGCGCTCCTCATCCCGAAAGTCTTCGCCGCCATCAACAGCGCGAAGATCAGCAACACCTCCACCAGCATCAACACCATCAAGACCGCCGCCATCGATCATTACGCGAAGTTTGGCACGCTGGCAGTTGATGGATCAGGGGCGACGCCGCAAGCGCTAGTCTTAACTTCTGATCCTACGAGTAACCCTGGAAACAACTACGATTCAATCCTTCTGAAGGAAGGGTTCATTGATAAGCTGTTTCAAGTTAAAATCGGGGACGGAACCATTGGTGCCACGACTACGCGCATCCAGCTTGTTCCAGCCGTGGATCAGGAGGATGTTGGTGGCACCATGGTGGACACAGCTCCAAACGGCACCAACCCAGCCTACAACCTTGACGGCGACGCTACGACTGGCGTGAACAATGCCAAAGGCACGTACGTGCTCGAAGCTGTCATAACTGGAGTTGCGCTTGCCGACGCGCGTGACTTGAACAGAGTCATTGACGGGACTGCTACAGCCCTTGGTGAACCCGCTGGCGGCGGAGATGACTTCGCAGGCCGGGTGAAATACGCGGCGCCTGCAGCGGGAGCTCTGGCTGAAGTCCACGTCTATCTCACCCACCGTTAATCCGGCGTCAGCCTGACAAGGGTGCAAACAGAGAGGCGGATGGCGTTTGATGCCATCCGCTTCTCCCCACCGCGGGTGATTTTTGTCGCACATTTTTGTCGCACATGTTAGATACCTTGCAATTGGATGAGCCGGGCGAGTCGCCTTCCTTGATGTCCTCCGAACCCAAAAAGCGCCTTGGCGAGCGGTTGATCGAGGCGGGGTTGCTTTCTCAGAGCCAGTTGGATCTCGCGTTGCGCGAGCAGAAGCGGAAGGGAGGGTTGATCGGGCAGATTCTCGTCGAACTCGGTTTCACACCGCAGGAGGTCATCTCGAGTTTCGTGGGGCAGGAGGCGTCGGCCAAGGTGGTGAACGTGAGCCGGGCGGTGATTGAACGGGCGGTCCTGCAATTGGTTCCCTTTGAGATTTTGAAGCGTTTCCGGGCGCTGCCGCTCTCGCAGGAGGATCACACGCTGACGGTGGCGCTGGCGAATCCCTCGAATGTGGTCGCCATCGACACGTTGCAGCAGGTGACCGGATTGGGGATCGAGGTGGTGACGGCGCCGGAGCGGGACATTTTAAATTCGTTGGAGCTGCACTACCACACCGGCGGTTCGATTGAAGAGTCGATTGACGAGGCCCTCGATCAGGAGCCGGAAGAGGCGCGGGTGGAGATCGAGCTGCCCGACGAGCAAGCCCGGCTGGGCTTCGAGGATGCGCCGATCATCCGGCTGGTGGATCAGATCATTGCCCGCGCGGTCCAGAACCGGGCGAGCGACATTCACATCGAGCCGGAGGAAAGGATTCTGCGCATCCGCACGCGCATCGACGGCGTGCTGTTTCAGGACGTGCTGATCCCGAAATCGATGCAGTCGGCGGTGGTGGCGCGGTTGAAGATCATGGCGGACCTGGACGTGGCGGAACAGCGGCTGCCGCAGGACGGGCGGGCGACGGTGTTTGTGGGGAGGCGTGAGTTGAGCCTGCGGGTTTCGAGTCTGCCGTCCGCGTGGGGGGAGAACATCGTGTTGCGGATCCTGGATTCCGGAACACAAAGCCTGACACTGCCGGGCGTGGGCTTTTCGACGGAGGATTATCAGGCGTTCCTCTCGGCGGTGAAGCGACCGTATGGGGTGGTGCTGGTCACGGGGCCGACGGGGAGCGGGAAGACGACGACATTGTACGCGGCGTTGAAGGAGATCAGCACGATGGAAGTGAGCGTGTTCACGCTCGAGGATCCGATCGAGTATCGCATGCCGGTCATCCGGCAGACGCAGATCAAGGAGGAGATCGGGCTGACGTTTGGGGCGGGGCTGCGCGCGTTGTTGAGGCAGGATCCGGATGTGATTCTGGTGGGCGAGACCCGCGACACCGAGACCGCGCAATTGATGGTGCGCGCGGCGCTGACGGGCCATCTGGTGTTGTCCACGCTGCACACGAACGACTCGGCGGGGGCGATTCCGCGGTTGATCGACATGGGTGTCGAGCCGTATTTGCTGCCGGCGAGTTTGATTGCGATCATGGCGCAACGGCTGGTGCGGACGATCTGCCCCGAGTGCAAGGAGCCGGTCGAGGATCCGGGGCGCGTTTTTGAGGAGTTGAAACTGACTCCGCCCGCGAATGAGCCCCTGGCCCTTTGGAAGGGAAGGGGCTGCCCGGCGTGCAATGCGAGCGGCTACCGGGGGCGGCAGGGGATCTTTGAATTGATGCCGGTGGACGAACGCTTTCACGAGCCGATTGTCCGGCGCGCGGGCGCGCCCGAATACCTTCGACTGGCGCGCGAGCGGGGGATGCGGACGATGTTCGAGGATGGACTGCGCAAAGTGGTGCGGGGCGCGACGACCATCGAGGAACTGCTGGAGACCACGCGCCTGGTGGAGGGCTGAGAACGATCCATACGGGCAATACTTGACCCATGGCCATTTTCAAATACAGAGGGTTTGACAACGACGGGAAGAGCGTCTCCGGGGTGATGGCCGCGGACAACGAGGCCGGGCTGGAGGAGAAGCTGCGCGCGGCCGGCTGCTGGCTGTTGAGGGCCGAGCAGGACGCGGGGGTGACCCGGGAAAAGATCGACGCCGAGGGCCGGCGGCAGATGGCGTCGTGGGGCCGCGTCAAGCGGCGGGACCTGATCGAGTTCGCCACGATTTTGGGGTTTCAGACACGGGAGGGGGTGCCTTTGATTCCGGCGCTCGAAACAGCCACCCATCATTGCGAGAACCCGCGATTCCGCGGGGTTCTCCATGGACTCCGGCGACATCTCGAGGCCGGGCTGTTTTTTTACGAGGCGTTGGGGCATTACCCGAAGATCTTTCCGCCCAACTTCGTCAGCATGGTCCGGGCGGGTGAGAACAGCGGCAAGCTGCCGGAGGTGTTCATCGATCTGCGCAATTACCTCGAGTGGCTGGACGGCATCGTGTCGGACATCCGCCAGGCGAGTCTGTATCCCGCCATCGTGCTGACGGTGGTGTCGGGTTTCGTGCTGTTCCTGTTCAGTTTCATCATCCCCCAGTTCGCCGAACTGTTGACGTCCGTGAACGTGGAACTTCCGTTGATGACGCAGATCATTTTCGGCATTAGCGGGTTTGCCAAGGCCACCTGGTGGATATGGCTGACGGGGCTGCTGGTGGGGGGGATCACGGTGCACGTGTTGCGCCGGGTGTCCGAGAGCTTCGCCCTGGCCTTCGACCGGATGAAACTCAAGCTCCCGGTGTTCGGCGAGTTGAACCACATGCTGTCGATCTCCCGTTTCACCCACAACCTGTCCATTCTCTACCGATCCGGAATCGTCATCCTCCAATCGTTGGAGTTGTGCAAGGGGCTCGTGGGGAACGTGGCCGTGGAACGGGCGGTCGGTGAAGTCCGTGACGCGGTGAAGGCCGGTGAAGGGATCAGCGAGGCCATGGCGCGGCATGATGTCTTTCCTCCGCTGTTGCTGCGGATGGTGGTTCTGGGGGAAAAGACGGGGCACATCGACACGGCTCTCGAGAACGTGTCCACCTATTACAACGAGGTCATCCCGCGGCGGATCAAACGGATATTCACGATCATGGAGCCGGCGATCATGCTGTGTCTGATCGGTGTGGTGGGCGTCGTGGCCATGTCGATCTTTCTGCCCATTCTGTCGCTGATGGATGCGGCCAAATAAACCGAGGAAGCCATGCAAGCAATCAACACACATCGTAGGCAAGCCCGGGCCGCCGGCCGGGGCTTTACACTCCTGGAACTGGTCGGCGTGCTGGCGGTGGTGGCGATCCTGGCGGCGGTCCTTCTTCCCAGCGTGATCCGGCAGATGGATCAGGCGGCCTGGACGAGGGAGACGGCCGATCTGGACACCATGGCCGGTGCGCTGGAGCAGTCGATTCTCCGGAGCAAGAGGATTCCCGGTTATACGGGGATTCCGGGCGTCATGGCGGCGGAACTCGCGCTGCCGGTGAATGCCATCACCACGAACCCGCGGAGGCACGAGCGGGCCTTCCTGGTGGATCCGAACCTGAGAATCAATGACGCCGTCCTGCCTTACACGCAGACCGTCAGCACGGCCATTAGCGCGCCTGAGAGCGCCCGGCTGATGATTGTTTCCTCGTTGTCGCAGGCGCTGCCGGTCGCCAGCGGCATTCTGGCCTCGAACGAATTCAATGACATTTGGAATACGGCGGAGAACACGAAACCGGCCACTTGGACAGGCTGGAGCGGCAAGGGTGAGGATTTGCGGATCAAAAAAATCAATCTCGAGCCGATGTTCCACCGGATCATGCTGGTGAACCGGGACACGAACGGCGCGGCGCATTTTGCCATCGACAGCACGAACACGCTATCGGTGCCGACGGGGCCGGTGGGCGTGGACGCGTATTACCTGGGCGGGAGCGTTCTGGGCCTGCATGATGCGGGTGGATCCATCCTCACGCGGTATCTGATCAAGCGCGACAACAGCTTTGTTTTTGAGCGCGGCCAGTGGACCGGGTGGATCGGACCGGGCGATCCGTACTTCGACATCTCGGACGAATTCGCCAAGGAAGCGGCGGCATTTCTTGAGTCCACCTGGAATGAGGATTCCAAAAAGGGTGCCAGCCAGACGGGGGTGCTGGTCGGCATGTACGTGTTCATGTTCGATTACGCGCTCTGGGCGGAGCAGTGTCCCAACTTCTCGCGCCATGGTCTCGGCGGGAATATTTCCTCAGTCCCGGAATACGCCATCCTGGACGCCCTCGGCAGAAATCAGGCGGGGGGAATCCTGTATGACGCCAGCCAGAACCTTCTTAAATGATGAACACCACTCTCACCGCACGAAACGGGGATGAGCCGGCGGGGAACGGAGGAGGCGCGCGGGCCGCGCACGGCATGACGCTGATCGGTTTGATCGGTGTCATGGCGGTGCTGGCCATCCTCGGCGCCGTCCTGGTGCCGGCGTTCATCCGAATGATGGACCGGATCGCCGGCGACCGGGAGAGCGCCAGCTTGAAGGCACTGGCCGACTCCCTGGAATCGAGCATCCTGCGCAACCGTTACATTCCGTCCCACACCAACTGGGCGCAGGTCGTCGCAACCGAACGGGGCGTCAATTTGACGGACGTCACCACGAATCTTCGGCGGCAGCCCCGTGTGTTCCTCATCGATCCGGCACTGCAAATCGGGTCGCGCGTCGCCGGCGAGGATTTTCTGCAGGATACCATCGGCTCCGTCATATTCGACAGCGATGGCCGTGTCATTCCACCGATCAAACCGCGAATGATTCTCCTTTCGAGCATTGGGGTGTCTTTGCCGGCGGGGGTGACCACTGGCGTGCCGGCCTCGACCGATGACTTTGACGGGATATGGAACTCGGTGGACGGCGAGCTGCCGGCCGGCAGCCTTTGGAGCGGCTGGTCCGGGGCGAGCGACCTCAGGGTGCAGCGCGTCAATCTCTCGCCACTCTTTGCCCATGTCGTGCTCACCACTTACGCGTCGGACGGTGACGGCCTGTTCTCGATCGATTCTGGATCGACGACCAATGCGCCCGAGAACAGCATTGGATGGGACACTTACTTCATTCAGAACTCCGTGCTGAATCTGCTGTCGTGGACGAACACGCTCGATACTCAACACATTGTGACCCGCGACATCTCCTTCGTTTACCAACAGAATATCTGGCGTGCGAGCATCGGGGGACTGGGTTTCGCCGGTGGCATGGACATCGGCGCGGTCGTGGACCGTTTTCTCCGGGCTCCGAACAACCCGGAAGCGGTCGACCCTGCGAACCAGCAGTTTGACGTGGTGCAGAGTTTCAGCGACTACATGAAGGCCTACCAGGATTGGGAGGCCTCGGGTTTCACGGACAACACCCTGCTTGGCATCGCCGAGGACGCGCAGGTGGCCATGATGGCTGCCGTGCAGGGCCTGTACAAGAGCCCCAATAATGAGCCGCCCGAAGTGCCATGCCCCTGAACACCTGACACGTCATGACCTCCCCCCTGCTCAGCCTCAGTCTCCTCAACGGACAGCTCAAAGCCGTGGCGTTCGCCCGCGGCGGAGCCAAGACCGAGTGGGAATGTCCGGAGCCGGTGACGGACTTGAACGGGCTCGACGAGAAGATGGAGGTCATCCTCAGGGAGACGCAGTATGCGGGGGGGCCGGTCAGCCTTGTGCTGGCTCATCCTCGCCTGACGCAGCAGTTGATTGAAACTCCACCGGTCAAGGGATGGAACCTCCAGGGTTTCCTCGAGCGGCGGGTGAAGCAGTTCAAGGGATTTACCACGGATGCCGCCTGGAGCTACCAGCACACCCTTCCCACCAAAAACGCCCAGGCGGTTCTGCTTCATCTCACCTCCAGACCCTTCCTGGATCAGTTGACCCAGATCTGCGCGGGGAATGGACTTCGATTGACCGCCGTCCTGCCCGCCTCGGTGGTCCTGAGCCGGCAATTGTCGCAGTTGCCCGGCTCCGGGGACGATGTCGTCCTGCTCGCGGCCGAGACCGGCACGGGCACCACGGTGGTGGTGGGGCGGCGGGATGGCAGGATATACCTCGGTCGTTCGCTGAGCAGCGGCTGGAAAACCTCCCCGGAAAAGATCCAGACCGATCTCAATCGCACGATCCTCTACACGAAGCAACAATTCGGGGTGTCTGTGACCGGCGTCTGGCTCCTCGGAAAGGACGCCGGGGCGCAGACCGCCGCCATGCAGACCGCGCTCGGCGTCCCCGTCCACGTCAATCCGGTCACTCCCGGACCGTTCCATTGGAACCACGAGGCGGCGGAACTGCCCGCCCGCACGCCGGGAAATCTCATCACCTCGGAGTTGCAGCAGGCGCCGCGGCGCCGCGTGCTCGCGCGGGTCACGGCGGTCATGATCGGCATACTGGCCATGCTTTCCGTGATGGCCACGGCCTCGGTCGAATGGATCGCGCGGGATCGCCAGGAACAGATCGACAAGCTGGAGGCAAAACTCTGGCAGCTTGAGGAACGCAAGGTCGCCCTCGAGTTGCGGGAGACGGAGGTCCAACGGCAACAGGATTTCATCAGGATCGTCCGCGAGGAAAAGGTCCCGGCTGTCGGCGGATGGCTCCTCGGGCACCTGGGGGATGTGATGCCGTACGACCTTCTTCTCACGGGTTTCGATCTCAGGCGCGAGAATGATCTTTGGAAGGTGCAACTGGACGGCGCGCTCCAGCCAGGGGTGGGGCCGGATTCGAGGCTGCTCGCCGCCGCGTCCGTCGATGCCCTGACCCTTCAACTGGCCGAAGGACCGTTCCATCTCGAGCTCCGCCAGAAAGCCGCGGAGTCCCGGGTGGAGACTGGTACAAGACGGACGGCGCCCGTATCCCGGCGCGCGCCCGGTTCGGCCCCGCCCCAGGCGGATGATGCGGAAAAGATTCTATTCACCCTGGAAGGAGCGATGCGATGAAGACCGGCGATTCCTACCCGCTCGGCGTGCCGCCGGCCGTGCTCCGGACGCTGTTGTTGCGCCTGTTCATGCTGATGGTCTTTGTGGCCTCGGTGGGTCTGATCTGGTGGAGCATCAACCGTCTGGCGCCACTGGAGAAACGGATCGAGGAAGGTAACGGCCGGATTGCGGGACTGGAGAACGATATCCTTCAGATGGAGCTGCGTTGGGATGCGGACGAGGCCGTCGCCACCGAGGCTCAGTTCAATGAAGCCAGCGGGCTGCTGTTCAGCGGTCAGGACGAGATCACGATGTGGCAGGAGGACATCAAAAGTTCCCACGGGGATATCCTTCGCGTGAATTTCGGCCCGCCAACGGTTCGGACCCTGGAATCGCCGATGCCGAACAGGGTTTTCACCACCACGGAGGCGACCCTCGATTTACAGCCGATCCAGGATGAAAGCATTGAAACAACTCCCTATGAGCGGTTGCTCGAGTTGACCGAGACCCTGACCACGGACAAGCGGCGGGTGGACCTGTTGGAATTGACCGCCCGAGGAACCTCGAATTCAGTCAGCCACGCCCGGCTGCTCGTGCGGGTCTGGTCGCAGGACCCGGCGCCAAAACCATGAAGCTCTTCCAGAATCCCTACGTTGTCGGTGCCCTGGCTGTTGTGGCGGTGGTGGTCGTGTTTCGCAGCTCGATCCAACCCCTGATGAATCGCAACGCCCCGGTCCAACGTAAACCGGCCGCCAAAGCGGTTTCCACCGCGCCGTCATCCGCGGAGACACAGCAGGCCCGTGCCTCGTCGCCTGCAGCCGCGGTCCAGGCTTCTGCTGTGGATGCGGCATTGCCGGAACCCCGGGCCGCGATCGATTTGGCCCTGGTGGGATGGGAGTTGAATGGCTCGCCCACGCGCGATCCGTTTCAAGTGATCGGACCCGATCCGGGTCCGGAACCCGGGTTGCCCACCGCCAATGAGTTGCTGATGCTCTCGGCCATCTGGCGGCAGACGGGCGGAAGTCTCGCGGTCATCAACGGACGCATCCTGCGCGAACGCGATACGATTGACGGGTTTGAAATCGTGACCATCGAGAGCAACGCGGTGCGGGTGACCGGCCTGTCAGGCCCCGAGCGGTTGGACTTCAGGCCGCCCGGCGCCGCGCGAACGAACGCGAGCCCCAAACCCAACGTCCCCGCGAAGGGAGGCGTCGCAGCGACGCGTTGACACTCCCTGTCGCAACCGGAGGAATAAACCAGCCCAATCGAACCTTTCGTATTATGGAAAATCATGCTCTGAAACCGGATCCGCTC
>DATKEE010000311.1:0-8898 GCA_035544555.1 Candidatus Methylomirabilota bacterium | reverse complement strand
GCCAGGGAGACAGGCAGCAGCGCGCGGGGGGCAGGCGGAGAGGGCAAGGGCATGGCCGGGGGCGGCCGGCGCATGGGGAGCAGGGGTCTGTTATTCACGCGGCCGCGGGAAGTCGTTTGACGAGAATTTTAGAGTTGCGCCCGCTCTGGTCGTATTTCTCCCGGCGGCCGGGCGGGAGATCTTCGGGTTTGCCTTCGATGAAGCCGCCCTTTGACTGGAAATAGGTGAATGCCTGCGTGGAGAGGGTGAGGATCGTGTGGAGTCCCTGTTCGCGGGCCTTGTTCTCGACGTATTGAATGAGCTTGCGGCCGATGCCCTGGTTTTCGTGGGAGGGACTGACGTAGAGGCAGGCGAGTTCCCCCTTGCCATGCTCCGGGTAGATGTGAAGGGCGATGCACGCCACGGGATTCCGGTCGATCTCGAAGATGTAATAGTCGGCGAGGTGTTTCTCGATGCTGGCGCGCGTGCGTTTGACGAGTTCGGCGGTCGCGACGGAGTTCTTGGTCAATTGCAGGATGCTGCGCACGTCCTTCTTCAATGCCCGCCGCACCTGCTGGTATTCGTTGGCATAGACGAGCGTGCCGATGCCTTCATTGGAGAAGACCTCGGCGAGAAGTCCCTCATCGACCTGCCCGTTGATCACGTGGACGCGGGGCACGCCCCGTTTGCAGGCGGCGGCGGCGTGGATGGCCTTCGAGCGGGTTTCCTCCGGGAAGCCGGCCATGCTTTTGGCGAGAAGGGCATCGAGTTCGGCGACGAGAATCTGGCGGAGCAACTGGTTCTGGTGGATCAGGCCCTCCGCCGTCGTGATGAAGATGAGCTTGGCCGCCTTCAGGGCCTCGGCCACCGCGACGGCGACGTGGTCGGAATTGACCCGGTAGGTTTTGCCGTCGCCGTCGAAACCGAGCGGCGGCACCACGGGAACGATTCCCTGGGCGAGCAGGGTTTGCAGGAGTTCGGTGTCCACGCGCTCGATCTTCCCGGTGAGGAGGTGATCGACCCCCTCCAGAATGCCGAGTGGATGGGCGGTGATGGAGTTGGTGCAGGCGGCGCGGAGGTCGTTCGTGGAAAAGCCTTCGAGAATCTCGTGAGTGAGATGATTGGCGGCGGCCAGCGCCAGTCGGAGCGTGTCCGCGTCCGTGATCCCGCTGCCGTCAAGGTTGGAAGGGGTGATCTTCCGCGCGGCGGCGAGGCGCCGAATTTCCGCGGCGGCGCCGTGGACAAGCACCACGCGGATGTTCAGCGACCGGAGAACCGCGATGTCGAGCAGGATGTTCGCGAAGTTTTCGTCGGTGACGATGGCGCCATCGACGCTGATGACGAACACCTTTTCGCGGAAGCGCGGGATATATTGGAGAATTCCCCGGAGGTCGGTTGGTTTCACGTTGGGCGGTTCAACAATCCATTCGCATCACAAGTAGTCGCTTTGCACCGGGTTTCAACCTCTAAATTGAGTGAGCACAAACCGGGATGTATGCGGTCTCTCCACAGGCGTTCAGATCGACCGCGAACATCGGGAAGCCGCGACCGGGTTCGGCCGGGTGAGGGAAGAGGAACGGGGCGGGACGCCCCTTGAACTCGCAGCCGGGACGGCCGCGCTACTTTTTGGTGGAAGCGCAATGGGATTGACCGGCCGGAACGCGCGGCCTAGTTTTCCGGCATGATATCGAGACTTCATCCCCTGACGCTCGTGTTGTGCCTTCTGGGAATCGGCGCGGCAGATTCCGCCGTTGCCGCGGAGAGGCTGTATACCGGCCAACCCATCCGCGCCTTGTTGGTCACGGGCGGGTGTTGCCACAATTACCGGTTCCAGTCGGAGGCCCTGACCGAGGGGATCGCGAAACGCGCGGACACGGAGTGGACGGTGGTGAACGAAGGGGGCCGCGGCACCCGCGCCATGATCGAACTCTATGACGATCCGGACTGGGCGAAGGCGTTCGACGTGGTGGTGCATAACGAGTGCTTTGCGGACACGGCCGATCCGGACTACATCCGGAAGATCACGGCGGCGCACAAGGCGGGCAAGCCGGCGGTGGTCGTGCATTGCGCCATGCACACCTATCGCGCGGCGGAAGTGGACGACTGGCGGGAGTTCCTGGGTGTCACCAGCCGCCATCACGAGCATCAGAGCCGGTATCCCGTGAAAATCGTCGCGAAGGAACATCCGGTGATGAAGGGATTCCCCACGGATTGGGTGACTCCGATGGACGAGTTGTATGTCGTTCAGAAATTGTGGCCGGCGGCGACGACGCTGGCGGTTTCCGTGAGCGAGCGGACCGGCGAGGAACAGCCGGTGGTGTGGGTGAACGATTACCATGGCACGCGCGTGTTCGGCACCACGTACGGGCACTCGGACGACACGTTTCGCGATCCGGTTTTCATCGATCTGCTGGCGCGCGGATTGGTGTGGGCGGCGGGGAAGCAGGGAAACCACGAATGAACATCCCTCGGAGCGTGTTTGAAGAAACAGCATCGGACCGTCGAGACGCGTTCTGAGGGCCGCCTGAAGGCGGGAATCGCGGACGGGGTTTTCAAGACAGACTCTCAGAGCAGTGAGGCGGAGTCCTGGTCCAGGAAGAGTGTGGCGTGGGATTTCTGACGGAGAAAGGAGGCGGGACATTCGGTCGAGATCGGCCCCTGAAGCATGGCCTTCACGGCGGCAGCTTTTCGTTTCTCCGGCGCCACGCACAACATCTTCGCCGCGGAACAGAGCATCGGAATGGTGAGGGTGAAGGCGTAGAGCGGGACGGAATCCAGATCGGGGAAATGGCCTTCACCCACCTGCTGTTGCCGGCAGGGTTCGTCGAGTTTCACGAGTTTGACCGACTGGGTGTCCCCAAAGTCGGCCACGGGCGGATCATTGAAGGCAAGGTGTCCGTTCTCGCCGACGCCGAGGCAGCAGAGGTCGATCGATTGGGCGCGGAGGAGCCGCGTGTAGCGGTCCACTTCATCCAGGGGTTCCAGGCAGTTGCCATCGATGTAGTGGAAGACCTTGGGCCGGATGCGGGATTCGACGCGCTCCTTCATGTATTTGCGGAAGCTCGCCGGGTGATCCTCGGGGAGCCCCAGATACTCGTCCATGTGGAAGAGCGTGACGCGCGACCAGTCGATGCCACCGAGGGCGATGAGTTCGTTGAGGAATTGAATCTGGGAATTGCCGGTGGCAAGGATCACCGCGGCGCTCCCGCGGTCGGCGAGTGTCCGCCGCAGGTGTTCTTGCGCCGCGCGCGCGACGTCGCCCGCCATGTCCGCCTGCGTGGCGTGAACACGAACGGGCAGGGAATCGACGGTGAAAGTTTTGGACGGCGAAGGATTGGACATGGGCAATGGTGTTTGAGAACGGTATTCGAGCAACGTGCGGGGAACGATAGGGAACGCGCTTCGGGGAGGCAAGCGCGCAACCGGGTCAGCGATTGGCCAGCGATGCGGAAACGTAGCCCCACAGGCCGCCAACGATGAGGCCTCCCGCGTGGGCGTAATTCGCGATCAGCCCGACGTATCCGGTGAGGCAGACGACAAACCAGATCATGAGGAGGATCACGGTTTGAGGGGGCATGAAGATGCCGGCGTTGGGATCGAACTTTCCGCGCATCCAGATGAAGCCGAACAGGCCGAACACAACGCCTGACATGCCACCGAATACAGGCGAACCATGAAAGGCGTACTGGGCCAGGTTCGAAAGGCTGGAGACCGCCAGCACGAGCAACAACAAATAGCGCGAGCTGAACCGGCGCTCGATGGCCGCGCCCAGATCCAGCAGCCACCACATGTTGAAAAAAATGTGCAGTATCCCGAAGTGCATGAACATCGGTGTGGCCAGACGCCAGAGCTGGCCGCGCTTGACGTCATGAAGGAATTCCGTCGAGCCGTACACCCCGCCATCCCGCGTTTCCAGTTTCACGATGCTCAACCATTCGCGCACGAGCGGCAGATTCAACTGCATCAGGATGAACACCGCCACGCTGAATCCCGTCAGCACGAGGGTCACCGGTCCAAGGCGCTTGTACCAGGGAGGGTGGAAGACCTGGGTGGCGTTGAAACGGCGGCGGCTGGCCTCGATTTCCGCGCGCTCAGCCTCCTCCCGCTTTTGCCGGGCGGGGTTCACGGCTTCGGTGTAGCGCGCCTGTTCCGGATCGCGTCGGAATGTATCGAGTTCCTCCATGGCCCGGCCGATCTGGTCCTCGTCCATCACCCAGACCGTCCAGCGCCCCTCTCCATCCGGTTCAACCTCGGTTTCGATGTCCTGCAAATACAAATAGTCCCCGAAGCGATGGGCCTGGGTTTCGTCGGGCAGTTTTCCAATCGAGCGCATGAAAGGGCGGAATATCGGGGAAAGCCGGCGGCGGTGGCCACAAAAATCGTCCGGGATTTGACTTCGGGTGACGGCGAATCCGTGGAATTCTGAACGCGAATCGCCGGAATGCCGGCGGTTCTGTTGATGCGTGAAATCGGTTCATTGGCCATGATGACATCCAGATCAATCCTCCTGTTGTGCCGGGCCAGCCTGTTCCTCGTGATGATGGCCGCCGGTTCCGCGTCCGCCGAATTGAAACGAACCGACGTGTTCGTATCCGGCACGGACGGCTATCACACCTATCGAATTCCGGCGATGGTGGTTTCATCGATGGGGACGGTCCTGGCGTTTTGCGAGGGTCGCCGGGAAAGCGCGGGCGACACGGGCAGCATCGATCTCCTCCTTAAACGATCCACCGACGGCGGGGAAACCTGGAGTCCCCAACAGATTGTCCGGTCCGATGCCGGCAATGTGTGCGGCAATCCGGCGCCCGTGGTCGATGAATCCACCGGGACGATCTGGCTTTTGATGACATGGAACCTGGGGTCCGATCACGAGCGCGAAATCATGGACGGGACGAGCGAGGATACCCGGCGCGTGTTCGTCACTCACAGCACGGATGACGGGCTGACGTGGTCGTCGCCGCGCGAAATCACCGCTTCGGTGAAAAAGCCGCACTGGCGCTGGTACGCGACCGGGCCGGTCAACGGCATCCAGTTGAACCGCGGCGGGCATCGGGGGCGGCTCGTGATTCCTGCGAATCATTCGGATCATTCGGATCCGGACCGCCACCCGTATCGGTCCCACGTCATTTACTCGGACGATCACGGCCGGACGTGGGAGCTCGGCGGAGTTCAGGAGGGCATGACCAATGAATCCACCCTTGTGGAGCGGGCGGACGGTTCGCTGCTTCACAACATGCGCTCCTATCATGGCCGGAATCGGCGCGCCATCGCGACCAGCGGCGACGGCGGCGCCACATGGTCGAAGGTCACTTTGGATGAAGCGCTGGTCGAACCGGTCTGCCAGGCAAGCCTGTTGCGGTTTGACTGGCCGCGGCCGGATGCGCCCGGGCGCCTTCTGTTTTCAAATCCCGCGAGCAACAAGCGGGAAAACATGACCGTGCGACTCAGCAACGACGAAGGCGCGACCTGGCCGGTCAGCCGGACGATTCATCCCGGACCGTCCGCCTATTCCTCGCTGGCGGTGCTGCCGGATCGGACCATCGCCTGTCTGTTCGAGGGGGGAGAAGGCAATCCGTATGAGAAGATTATTCTCGCGCGGTTTCCGTTGTCATGGCTGTTGGGGAGTGATGAGTGATGAGTGATGAGTGATGAGTGATGAGTGATGAGTGATGAAGGGTGGCGGTGATTCGGGTTCCATCCAGTGACAAGTCCGGGCACGATTCGATGGATGAACCCGACTTCGCTCCTCACGGCGGCTTTCTTGATCGCATTGTCCGCCTTCGCCTCCGACCCCCTGCCCGGCACGGCGCCACTGACCGCGGAGGGGGATCTTGCCGCGCAAATGGTCGCCGGGATTGACCGGTCTCTCGACCGCGAGACCCGGCATCTCCGGGAACGGCGCGGGGACTACTGGCGGATCGCGATTGAATTCTTCGATGGCCCGCACACCATTCATGGGGAGGGAACGTTTGAATTCCTTCACAAGCACCTCGACTGGCCGGTTCCGTGAGGAACTGTCAATTGTCGGGACTGACCCCTTCGGAAGGCATTGAACCTTTTCGGGGCGCCGGCATTCCACTTTACGTAAAGGCCGATTGTGGGTGAACACGAACCATTGCCAGTCGCCCGGGCGAGAGCCGGGGATCCGGCGGCCTGGGACACCCTCTTCCGGCGCTACCAATTACCCTTGTATGTCTATGTCTTCGAACTGGTGCGCGACGAGCAGGCGAGCCTGGATATCGTTCAGGAATCGTTCATCAACGCGGTGCGTCACATCGGCGGATTGCGCGAGGACGGGAAGTTTGCCGGCTGGCTCTTCGGGATCGCGCATCAGAAATGCCTCCAGCAATGGCGCCGCGGCCAACGCCAGGCCATGCTCCTGGAGGAGTTTGCCGCCGTTCCCCCCGATGACGGGGACGATCCCCGCGACCGCCTCATCCGCGAGGAAGAGGAGGCTCGATTCATGAACCAGCTCGATCAACTGCCTCCGCCACAGCGATCCGTCCTGCTGCTCCATTTCGTCGAGGACTTCTCGCTCGAGGAAATAGCGGCCATCACCGGTGTGGGCGTCGGCACGGTGAAGTCACGAATGCACTACGCGAAAAAGGCCCTGAGAAAATTGTGGGAGGAAAACCCGGCATGAAACGCACCCCCCGTCATCTGCTGCTGGCGCGGCACAGGAACATGTCGGACCGGCTCGACCGCGTGCGCGCCTCGGCGCTGTCGGAATCCCTGCCGCATCGCACTCCATCGGAAAGCCGCACATCCGCTCCCGTAACGATTCGCATTGCCCTCGCGGTGTGGTGGGAATTAATCCAGCCCGCCCGCCGGGCATGGACCGGCATGGCGTGCGTGTGGTTGGTGATTCTGGTGGTGAACATGGCGCTTCGGGAATCGCCGCCGGATTCGGCTCATGCCGGGCCGCTGACACCGGAGGCCATCCAGGTTCTGAAGGAACAGGAGCGCATGATGGCCGAGCTGATCGGAGAGGACAGGAGACCGAGGGTGGAGGCGGTCGAACCCACCCGGCCGGAACCTCGAGGAGAACTCCGCCGGAAGGAATGGCGGGTCTGATTTTCAGGTTGGATTCGATCACACGGGCGAAGAAAGGGAAAATATGGGTGAGAAACAACAAAGCATCTGGAGTCGCGAGTGGTCTCCAGGAGTCAGCGTCCGAAGGGGTCTGCGGCGCTGTTTTACCTGGGCCGTATTCCGTCGGGTTCTGTTGGGAGCGGCTGTGTTCGCGACGGTGGTGGCGTTGATTTACGTGGAGGAAAACCTGCGGGGAAAGTGGGCCTGGAACCGGTATGCCCGGGACGTGGAGGCACGCGGTGAAAGTCTGCAACTGCCGGCCTTTCTGCCACCGCCCGTGCCCGACGAACAAAATTTCGCGATGACCCCGTTTCTGGCGCCGCTGTTCGACTTCGAGCCGGGCACGCAACAGTGGAGGGACACGAACGCGCCCCGATACGCCTCGTCGATGTTCCCCCGGTTCGACAGTGCCGCGGCATCCATCGCTTCGACGAAGGCCGAACCGATCAACTCGTGGGTTCGCGCGCCGGTGGACCTCAAGGCCTGGTATCATGCCTACAGAAATCCGGCCAATCCCGCCGCCTCTTACGGTGAGTTCGAGCTCAGGGATGTCGGCGCGGATCAGGCCGATCAGCAGAAGGTCCAACCCGTGCCGGGCGTGACGCGGGAGACTGCCGCCGCTTATGTGCTGGAGGCTTTTGAAGAGGAGATCGATCCTGTGCTGGATGAGTTGCGAATGGCGAGCCGCCGTCCTCACGCGCGCTTTAACATCCGCTACGAGCATGAGGAGCCGTTCGCGATTCTCCTGCCGCACCTGACGGTGATGAAGCGCCTGTTCCAGGCGCTCAACCTGCGCGTCGCGGCCAGCCTGGCCCTTGGCCGGCCGGACGAGGCGCATGAGGACATCCTTCTCATGTTTGATTTGCTGGAGGTGTCCCGGATTGAACCGTTCCTGATCTCGCACCTCGTGTGCGTTGCGGAGTTCAATCTCACGCTGCCGGTGATCCTGGAGGGATTGGCCGGTCAACAATGGAATGAGGCGCAGTTGCGGGAATTCCAGGCGCGCCTTGAAAACCTGGAGTTTCTGCGCGATGGCCGGCGCGTGCTCGAGGCGGAACGCGTCCTCGGCATCGCCACCCTGGATCGGATACGCCTGATCGCGGACCGGAGCGAGTTGTATCGGTCCTGGTTTAACCCCAGACCGGGTGAGTCGCCCGGCTCGTTTAATTGGGTGGTTCTCCCCGCCATCGTGGAAATCGCGCCCGGCGGCTGGTTTCATCTGGAGAAGGTCAATTACTGCAAATTCATGGACGACGTCCTGACGTCCATCGATCTTGAAAGCCTTCGGGTGCGTCCCGGGTCTGTCCGACGGCTGGAGACGCGAATTGAAGAGGAATTGAAGGGTTCCCGGCTCGGGCTGTTTCTGCGTCACCGATTTTTCGCCAGTGAGATGGTGACGAGTCAGAACTCGATCCGGCGTTCCGCGTTCGCGCATTGCGGGAGGGATATGACCCTGCTCGCCTGCGCCCTCGAACGCCATCGCCTCGCGCGCGGGAGCATCCCCGGGCGGCTCGAGGACCTGGCGCCGGATTTCGTGGATCGCATTCCGCTGGATGTCTTCACGGGCGAGCCGCCTCATTATCGACCCACTGGAAGCGGCGGATACGTCCTTTACTCGGTCGGTTGGAACGAGAAGGACGATGGCGGCGAACCGGGAAAGGAATGGTTCAGTTCCAAGGATGGGGATTGGGTCTGGCGGCTGGCAAAGGAAAGGTAACTGTTCAGGCCAACCTTGATCTCCGAACTCTGAGCGGAACGTTTGCGCGGACAGTCTTGGCGGACTGACAGCGCGTTTACCGAAAGATCGAACCCGCCCTCACCCCCTCC
>DATKEE010000310.1:0-25025 GCA_035544555.1 Candidatus Methylomirabilota bacterium | reverse complement strand
GCAAGGTCACGATGCCCGCCGGCTGGGAAGCGGTGGCTGAACAATTGAGCCGGAGCACGGACGCGACCGTCCGCGAACTGGCGCAATCGCTCTCCGTGACCTTCGGCAGCGAACAGGCGTTTGAGGCGCTGCGACGGCAGGTGGCGGATGGGTCGGCCTCCCCCGAGGGCCGTCGCGCGGCCTTGAACACACTTCTGGAGGCGCGGGATCCGCGGTTGGCCGCGCTCCTGCCGGGACTGATCCGGGACCCGGCGCTGCGGAGTCCGGCGTTGCGCGCCATGGCAGCCTACGAGGATCCGGCGATTCCGCGGGCGATTCTGGCCGTTTACCCGGAGTTGAGCGGACCGGAGAAGAGGGATGCCTTGAACACGCTCACGGCTCGAGTGGCGTTTGCCCGGCAATTGTTGGATGCCGTGAATACGGAACACGTGCCGGTCAGGGACCTGACCGCGGAATTGGTGCGGCAGCTTCGGCGCTTCGAGGATCCGGAAATCAACGCGCGTGTGAGCGAGCTGTGGGGCATCGCCCGCACGAGCGGCGCCGACAAGCTTGAACAGATTCAGAACTACAAGCGGATGCTTTCCGCCGAAGCGGAGTCCGATCCGGATTTGAACCGGGGGCGCGCCGTGTTCGCCCGGGTCTGCCAGCAATGTCACCTGTTGTACGATGTGGGAGGGCGTGTCGGACCCGACCTGACGGGATCCAACCGTAGAGATCTGGACTACCTGCTGGAGAACATGGTGGATCCGAACGCCGTGATTCCGAACGACTATCTGACGACCACGATCGAGACGACGGATGACCGGTTCCTCAGCGGGGTTGTGCTGCGGCAGGACGAACGCTCGGTCACGCTGGCGCTGGTCAACGACACCCTCACGATTCCCCGGGGCGAGATTGCCTCCATGGAGCAGAGTGACATTTCCATGATGCCCGAAGGGTTGCTCGACGTGCTCAAGGCGGACGAGGTGCGCGATCTCGTGGCCTATCTGCGTGGATCCGGACAAGTCCCGATGCGCCCGGACCCGGACCAGGTGGATCTGTTGTTCAACGGCGTGGACCTCACGGGGTGGGAGGGCGATTACGATCTGTGGACCGTGGAGAACGGGGAGATTGTGGGGCGAAGCGAGGGATTGACGACGAACGCGTTTCTTCGTGGACCGCTGTTGCTGGGTGATTTCCGGCTGGTGCTCGAGGTGAAGCTGGTGCCGGACACCGGCAACAGCGGCGTCCAGTTCAGAAGCGAACCCTGGGAGGAAGGATCGGTGAAGGGTTATCAGGCGGACATTGGGGCCGGCTGGTGGGGAAAATTATATGAGGAGCACGGCCGGGGGCTGTTGAGGGATCAACCGGGCGACGCGCATGTCCGGAAGGGCGACTGGAACACGTACGAGATTGTGGCCGTCGGGCCGAGGTTGCTGACCGCCATCAACGGGAATGTTTGCGTGGATTGGGAGGATGAGGCGGGCGCCCGCGAGGGAATTCTTGCCTTTCAACTGCATTCCGGCAGACCGATGGAGGTGCGGTTCCGGAATCTTCGAGTCGAGCTGGAACCGGAGGCTCGATTGAGCACAGTGCAATGATTCGTCTCGCCGGGCGGCGTGGCGGACGGGCAGGGATGAATCGCGGGACGCGGTCGTGCCTGGGGTTTGGAAGGCCGGCGAGGTCCTATGGGTTGGGCTCGGGTGGATCCATTCTGGGGACTGTCATTGGAGCTTTGCCCTCGATGGCGGGAACGAGTACGCGAAACACATCCTCGACCTCACCGGAATAAAGTTCGGGGTTCTCGACCATCACGATCTGGGTCCGTTCAACGATATCGTACAAGGCGGCTTTTTGTGGCTCGGTGAAATCCCGATAGCCGGCCTTTGTGGCGGCCAGCAGTGCGTTGGCTCCTGTCACGAAGTCCCGGTTGTTCAAGGCCGTGACGGCCTGGTCCACCGGGCCCTTCACCTCCGGAGGAGCGGACGCGAAGGCGGATTCCAGGGGGTCGGTATCGACGGAGGCTCCGCCACCGCAGCCCCAGGTCAATCCGAGGAGTGTGATGCACAGCAGGCCGGAGAGGAGACGGTTGGGTTTCATGTTGAACGGGGGTTCGAGTGGATCGCAATAGGAACGGCCCCACTATCCCGACAAAAGGCCGGAAGTGAAAGCCGAAAGTTTCCCCGCTTGTTCATCGCGCCCTGTTGCCTCGGTTTCACGCGGAAGAGGGAGGAAAAAAAGAGAGGAAATGGAAATTCAGCTTTGACATTTGCGAGGGGGTTCGGGTATTACATCGCGACCCACGGAGGAAGAGCACCGCAGGAGGACGACCCACACAGCTTACATTTGGCGTACAATTCGAGTTGGAAGGCGACAGGAAACGTGCGGGGAAATTTTCCGGAGAAAGGAAGGATTCACATTCATGCGGAGATTTTCGTCAGCCCCCGGGCTGTCATGACGCCAAGGAGGATCAGGCGGCAAGCCTGGTTAAAGGCGGGCGTTCCCCACTGACTTCCAGTGGGGAACGCCGGTATTTCAGCGATACGGTTGGTGCAGGCGCACCTGGGCATGCCGCTTTCGGACGCGGAGGTTCAGGAATTCCACGCCCGCGGAAAAGGCCATGGCGAAGTAAATGTAGCCTTTCGGGATGGTATGATGGAACGCCTCCGCAACCAGCATCACTCCGATCAGGATCAGGAAGCTCAACGCCAGAATCTTGAGTGTCGGATGGCGCTCCACGAAATCGCTGATCGGGTTGACGAAGGCAATCATCACGATCATCGCGATGACCACCGCGGCCACCATCACCGGAATGTGCCTGACCATGCCGACGGCCGTGATCACCGAGTCCAGGGAGAAGATGATGTCCAACATCAGGATTTGCGCGATCACGGAGGCGAATGAGGGGGTGATTCGCCGTGTCACGCGTCCGTCGTCGCCCTCCAGTTTTTCATGGATTTCGTGCGTGCTTTTCGCGAGCAGGAACAAACCGCCGACGAGCAGGATGAGATCCTTGACGGAGAAAGCGAAGGGATGACCCGCGAAGGAGAATTCCATGAACGGCTGGTCCAGGCGCACCACCCAGGCAATGACACAAAGCAGCATCACCCGGGTCACCAGGGCCAGTATCAGTCCGGTCCGCCGGGCCGACCGCTGCTGCTCCGGCGGGAGCTTGCCGCTCAGGATGGAGATGAAGATGAGGTTGTCGATGCCCAGGACAACTTCAAGCAATGTCAGCGTCAGCAGGCTGATCCAAATCTGCGGGTCGGTTATCCAGTCCATGCCGGACTTTCCAGAAGCCCGTTGGCCAAGTCAATGCCCTGAAATCGCGGGATGAGGGGACGGATCATTTCAAGCCGGCCATGAACTCGATGAGGTCGCGGAGTTCCTGCTTCGAAATCAAACTGCCCAGATCCTCTTGCATCCCGGAAAGGCCGGCCTGCCGGATTTTGATGTCCGCTTTGTCAATCGTCACCAGACCGTCCTCGACGGAGTGGATCACGAGTTCCTCGTCGGTGTCGCCCTTGATGATGCCGATATGGATGGCCCCGTTCTCAAGGAGAATGACGGCCGTTTCATAGCCGGGCGCAATGACCGCGTTCGGGTCGATGATCGACTGAAGCAGATACTCCCGGTTCTGCCTGGCTCCGATGCCGTCGAGCTTCGGACCCACTTCGCTTCCCTCTCCGTCGATCATGTGACACCGGAAGCAGGAGACTTCGATCCGTTCAAAGAAGATCTGTTTTCCATTCGCGGCATTTCCACCGCGCAGGGCCACGCGGTAACCGGCCAGGGGATCGTCTTCCGGCAGTCCCGCCTGATACTTTTCGAGACGGGCCTGAATCTCGGGTGTGGAACGCATGGCGGCGGCGTCCAGAACGTCGAGTTGCAATTCAGCGGGCACCTTCCCTTCCAGCAGGCGGTCCATCCACGCCAGCAGAAGCGCGTCGGCGTCCTCTCCCTTCAGCCCGCCGAGGGTGCTCAGGGCGTTCTGTTTCTCGGAGAGGGTTCCGTTTTGCAGGACGGCTGTGAGTGGAACCAGCGGGTTGCGTTCGCCGACCCGCGCTTGCAGGCGCAAGGCCTCCTTCCGCAATGTTTCGTCATCATCCACCGACGCCTGTTGCACGGCGTCAGGCAGGCGTGGATCGTTCAATGCGGACAATGCCTTGAGCGCCTCGACTCGAACTTCCGCCGCGACCGAGGCATCCCCGATCAGGGCGAACAAGGTGTCGCCGGCTTCACCGATGTCCAGCTCCGCCGCCAGCCGGACGGCGGCCTGCTGAATGGCTGCGCTGTCGGAGCGGAGCAGGTCCTGCAGGAAAGGACGCGCGGCGTCGGCGGCGGGCGTCGCATCGCGTTCGGCCACGGGACGCCACAGACCGGTCACCGCATCGCGTCCGGGCGGTTGCGCCCAGGCGGCGAGGCGGTTCAAAGCTTCGACGCGTTGTTCAACGCCGGCCGGTCCGGCCGCGAATCGGGCCAATGCGGCCGCGGTTTCCGGAGTTCCCACGCGGTAGTTCGCGTTGATGACACGGCGGGCGAGCGCCTGGGACATCTCGGATTGGGCGATCAACCGCGCCAGTTCCGGCATGGCTGCGGTCAGCGTGAGATCGTTGATCGCCCGCGCGGCTTCCAATTGCACTCGCGGTTCGGAGTCTTCGAGAAAACGGGCGATCTCGGCGCGCTCCAACCGGCGGAGCGCGAGCAGAACGCCCATGCGAACGGAGGCGGAGTCGTGAGTGAGGTTGGCGAGGAGGGCGTCCTCGTTGCCCAACTCCGTCAATGCCATGACGCCCGCATGACGCAGCCACAGGTCCCGGTCGTTGTTCGACTCCAGAACGTCGAGAATGGCGGAAATCGCATCCGTCCGGCCCGTTTTGCCCAGGGTCATCGTGGCGAAATACCGCACGCGGGCGTTGTCGTCGCGGGTCAGGCGCAGGAGGGGTTGGAAGGCCTGGGGGACGTTGCCTTCCCGCAAGGTCTTCGCCGCCTGGGCGCGAATCTCCGGGGCGTCTTCCTCGAGCAGAGGCACGAGCGAACGCAGCGCCGCGGGTTGTTCCCGCCCAATCTGACCCAGCGCCCAGATCGCGTGAATTCGGGCCAGTTCGTTGGTGTGACGGTTGGCGACGCGGCGCAGAGTTCGAAGTGCCCCACGCCCGGTATCCGCGAGAGCGAACTGGGCCTCCTGCCGCACGCGCATGTCCGGATGAGCGAGCAGCCCGGCCAATTCCCTCGCGGAGCGCTGCGTCATTCCCTCCTGGAGCAGCCGCCGCGTCTCCCGCGCAAGTGCAGAATCCTCCAGCGATTCCTCGAAGATGCGATAGATGCGGCCCTTGCCAGGTGCGTTCCAGCCTTCCACCCAGTCACTGATATACACGCCCGGTTGCATGCCGAAACCCACGTCGGTGACCAGCACGCCGGAAATGAAATCCTCGCGATCGGTCAGCTCAAACCCGGCTCCCCTCGGCAGGACGCCGAACGAATGCACGAGACTGTTGGCGCTCGATCCCTTGAAGTCACAGAGGAAGAAACGATCCGCGTAACGTCCGGGCAGTCCGGTTCCCGGGTAATAGGCCAGGCCGGACGGGCCATTGCCGAGGTTCGCGATGGGCGGTATCAGCGAGGCGGGCTGGGAATCGTTCTGTGGATGCCACATGCGCTCGGAGTTCCAGGGACCGCGCGAATTGGGACGTTCGATGAACTGCCAGCCGATGTGCCACCCGCTGTCGCCGCCCTCGACGACATACACCCATCGGGCCTGATCCCCGCCATCGGAATTGTTGTCCCCGGTGAAGAGATTGCCGTGCTGGTCGAAGGCAAGTTCCTGCGGGTTCCGCAATCCGGTCGCGAATATTTCGAGATTCGAGCCGTCGGGATCACAACGAAACACCGCGCCCGTGTCGGGAACGGACAAGACCTTGCCTTCGTGGGTGGTCACTGTGGCGCCGCGGTCGCCAATGCTGAAATAGAGCCTACCGTCCGGACCCATCACAAGGCCGTGAAGATCGTGGCCGAGAAAGCCCACGCGCACGCCGAATCCATGATGCATCGAGCGCTTCTCGTCCGCGACCCCGTCGCCGTCCGTGTCGCGGAGAAACCAGAGATGGGGAAGGTTCGCGAAATACACGTCGTCTCCGCGGGCCAGCACGCCCGCCGCGATGCCGTCCTCGACGTTGTGGAATCCCTCGGCGAACACGGTGGCCCGGTCCATGATCCCGTCCCCGTCGTCGTCCACCAGCAATCGCAGGCGCTCCGAGGCGCGCGACATGCCCGCGATCTTGTCGGGCCCCATGAATTCCTCAAGCATCTCGACGCGGTCCTCGACCGTCCGATTGGCGAGATCGCGGTCCAGGAGTTCGTCCTGGATTTGCGCCCGGCGGCCGGCGGGGATGCTGTCGCGGAACTCGCGGCTGGGCCAGCCCCGGCGGCCGCGAATGTCCAGCACCCCGGAGGAATGCCGGAACGTCTCCACCACGTAAATCCTCCCCTGGACATCGATGTCGAACGCAACCGGATTGGCGAGCAGGGGTTCGGCGGCGATGAGTTCCACCTTCAGTCCGTCGGTGACACGGAACCTTCCAATCGCAAGGCGCCCTTCATCGGAGGCGGGAAACACGGTGGGCTGATAATCCGGCGCGGGCTCGCCGGTTTCGGCCGCCGACAGACCGGGCGGCGACATCAGGAACAGCGAGAGGAACAGGAGGCCGATGAACGCGGGCCGAAAAGCACCGGGACGTTCGGACAGCGGCACGGGGGTGACGACAGAATCAGACTTGAGCATGGTCCGGCAACCATACCGGGGGCGGAACAGGAATCAAGGTGCCGTTGAGGTTGCACGGCGCGCGGGCGGGGTGGCGTTTTCGAGATTTGGGAGTTCTGTCCCGGAAGGAGAGTCAGAGCGGACTGACGTCCGCTGCTACGAGGAGGGATGGGGGAACAAGGCGCCACTCCATCACTTCGGTAGCATCCGTAAGCCGGAGGGGTCAGGTCTCAACATTCAATATTTGCACTGGTTGAATCCTCCCCAGAATCGTGGAGTTGTAGGCAGGTGGTTGAACTTTACCGCAATCTTTACCGCGAACTGGTGGAATCCACTCCGGGCGGCTTCCAGACAAAGCTCGCAGCATCAACACGACGCGGCCTGACAGTTCCATGCCTGCGGGTCGTTGCTCCACATCCAATTCGGCTTTGCTGACGCACAGGTCCTGGTAAGCCGCGGCTTTCACTGTCCAACCCTCCTCGGCGTGTGACGTTACAAGCGCGAGCATAGTTTGCGGTAAAGTTCGCGGTAAAGTCGAGCCGGCTAGAGGCGGGATGTGGGAGGTCTGGTCCAACGCTTTCCATTCCATTCATGCACTTCAACCGTCGCCCTGGACCGCCACCGTGGCGAAGGCCCAAACGCAGGCGCGGCTTGCCTTGCTCGGGAGAACTTCATAACCTCCGGCGGCATTCACGCCCACGCCCATGACCAGGTTCCGCCGGACACGCACCCAGCCATGCCATGGTGAACACTGAAACGCCGCCAGCTCCCGCCCCTCCCGAACCCCGCGTCCGTCGCGCCACGGTCGATGACCTCCCGGCGCTGATCGAGTTATGGAAGCTTTGCCAGCTCCAGCCCAGGGAGCTGGAAAAGCGTGTCACCGACTTTCAATTGGTGGAGACCGCGGAGGACCGGATCGCGGGTTGCATCGGACTGCGCCTCTCCGGCCTGCACGGCAGCATCCACAGCGAATGCTTCCAGGATTTCGGCGACGCCGACCGGCTCCGTCCCCTGCTCTGGAGCCGGCTCAAATCGGTTGCCCAGAACCACGGCCTGGCGCGGTTGTGGACCCGGGAGACGGGAGTGTTCTGGCATCAGGAGGGGTTGCGACCCGCCACCCCGACGGAACTCGAGCGGCTGCCCGCCGAACTCGGTGAGCGCGATGACAAATGGTGCACGCTGCAATTGCGCGACGAGGATGCGATCAGCGCCATATCGCTCGACAAGGAATTCGCGGTGTTCCGGGAAGTGGAGCGGGAACGGACCGAACGGATCTTTCAACAGGCGCGGCTATTCAAGCTGATTGCCACGCTGGTTGCGGCGCTGCTGCTGATCTTCGTCATCGTCGGCGGGTATCTGTTGTGGAGAAGGGGGCAGGGCTGACGGGGCCAGGTTAATCGTCTTGATTAAGCGGGGGCCTGCCGTTATTGGGGAACGGTCATGAACGCAATGCCAGCCAGCCGCTCCCGACTCAACGTGATCCCGCGGAATCCCGGGGCGCGTTCCCGGACGATTCTGTGCGCCTTGCTGGGCATGGTCTGGTTTGTCCAACCCGCCATGGCCCATTCCGTCCTGTCGCCTCAGAACAGCCTTCTGTCGGGCATCGCTCATCCACTGGGCGGCCTGGACCATCTCCTGGCAATGCTCGCGATCGGTTTGTGGGCGGCTCAACTCGGAGGCCGGGCCATCTGGCAACTTCCGGCCGCCTTCCTCGCTCTCATGGCGGTTGGCGGCGGGATCGGGATCGCCGGTGTCGCGCTGCCCGGTGTCGAGTTCATGATCGTGCTCTCGGTGCTGCTGCTCGGGGCACTGATCGCTTGTGCCGCACGGTTCCCCCTGTTGTCCGGCCTGGGTGTGGTGGCGGTGTTCGCCCTGTTCCATGGCCACGCCCACGGTGCCGAAATGGGAGCCTCGCTGTCGGCCGTTGGCTACGGCACGGGGTTCATGCTTGCATCGGCCCTGCTTCACCTGGCCGGAATTGCCCTTGGAGTGGCCTCCACGCGACTCGGCCAAACCCCCTGGTTGCGCGTGGCCGGCTGCCTCATCGCGCTTTGCGGGCTCGGCTTGTTTATCCTCGCCTGAATCGCGGTCCCTCTTTGTGGATCTGCTCCGCCGCGCGGGCAAGCTGTCCGCGCTCCCATTCGTTCATTCCTTTGCCCTTCATTCGTGTCCATTCGTGTCCATTCGTGGTTCCCCTTCCTCCCGGTGAATCTGCTCCGGCGCGCGGGCAAGCTGGCCGCGCTCCCGTTCTTTCATTCCTTCACCCTACATTCGTGTCCATTCGTGGTTCCCCTTCTGAGCGTTTCCACAATCCGTGCGCCTTCTGCAGGTCGGCGACGCAGTGGAACGCGTTCCTTCCGGGTCAGCGTGAGTGTCGCAAGCGAATGACTCCCTCCACGGGCGGGGCCGTGTCTCCTCCGTTGTCGAATTCCTCCCCCAGGAACGCCGCGACCGTGGCGGCGGTTTGGGCCAGCGCAAGGCGAGGGGCATCCCTGCGTTCCCCGAGCGGCGGGGTGTCAGGGCCGAGCACCGCCAGCCACACCTTTTCGGAACCCGCCTTGTCCCTGCCATGATGACGCCATTCAATGAGTCCGTCCCCACGGCCGTGATCGGTCGTCACGATGAAGGTGGTCAGATCGCGATAGGCGGGGAGCGATTGAAACAACTCCCAAAGACGCCGGATGTAGTCGTCGCTCTGGCGCGCGGTCAACAACACCCGGTCATAGCGTCCGTCATGCGCCCAGTCATCGGTCTCGCCAAACGCGATGTAAAGCACCCGTGGCTGATTTTGCCGCAGGTGTTCCAGCACCGCCTGGAACACGAATGAGTCGTAAGCGACACTATCCCACGCGCGGGTCGTGTCACGGATCAGTTCGTTCAACAGCGCCTGGCGCGGAGTGGGATGTTCCACCGGAAGCGGGTTCCAGCCGGCGGTCACGGGAATGCCGCTGCGTTCCTGATTCAGGATGTAGGGAAAGACATCCCACGCGGCGAACGCGGCGATGCGTCCCTGGAAGGCGGGTTGTCGATGCAGCCACTCGAGGACGGTGAGGTTTGGGTTCGGAAGTTTGTCGTTGCTGTCGATGCGCGAATCCGGTGCCCCGGTGAGGAGTTCGTTGTAACCGGGATAGGAGAAATACAACCCGTTGTCCGACTCGACGACGCTGTTGAGCGCGGGATTGCCGAAGAGCTGGCCTTCCCTGGCGATGGTGTTCCAGAAAAAGGGAAGGAGGGCCTCGCGTCTCGCCTCCGGAGTCTCCCGCCAGAAGGCTTTCAGGATGGCGTTGGTATCGCGCACCCCGCCAAAGTCCCTGTCGATGAGTTGTTCCTCGGCTCCGGTAAAAACCTCCTGCCAACGCAACCCGTCGAGCGTGATCAACACCACGTTCCGCGTCTCGAGCGTCGATTCGCCCGACAGCGGCACGGGCCGGCAGAGCAGCAGAAGGATGGCAGGGAACAGAACGAGGAAAAGCCGGCGGTTCATGGAGATGATTTCTCGACTTCGGAACCGGGTGTCCAGTCACAATTCCCCGTCTGTCCCCGATGCTGCCGTATCACGTCGCCTGGACCCGGGCAGCGTCGGCGCGGAGCGCGTGGACGCCGGCGGTGTGCGTCATCGGCGGTCACAAAGCGGAACCCGCCTCCCGCGTGTCCGGAGGAGACGGGTGATCCTGGCAGGAAAGGGCGTCCTCGCTGTCGGTCCTTCCGGACCGGGTTGCCGCCATCCGGCTAGCCCTTCAACACGGCGTCGTGGAATTCCTTCCAGTCGTCGAGGTTGTTCAGCGCAATGGCATCCTTCGGGGCCTTGGCGTCGTCCGGCAGACTGTTGGCCGAGAGGATGGACTGGCGGGTGGCGTCGTCGTGATTGTAACCGCGGATGGCGCTGTTGAGTTTGTCAATCGAGGCGGCGTCGAGTTTGGCGCCCGGTTGTTGTTTGACCCAGTCCTCGAACTTCGGGTAGGTGGGTTTTTCCTTCGAGATGTAGTCGATGACCTTCTGGCGGTCGAGGCCGAGACCATCGATCACCATCTGGTCATAGCCCTTGCCCGCCCCGGGGTAGCCGGACGCCAGTTTGCCGGCGGCTTCGAGGGAGAGTTTGAGCCAGAGACGGGGAAGGTGCAGAACGCCCAGAGGGCCGGCCACACCCGAACTGATCATGGGAACGTGCGTATTCATAGGTTTTTCCTGAATTGAAGGGGTTTGAACGACGCCAATCTAGGGACACGAGAAAGGGGAGGTCAATGGGATTCTGAACCCGAAAATTTCTTTGAAAGCCCGCCGGAAATCCCTAGCATCGCCACTCCCTGCCGGCTGCCGCCTCGGCCGCCGGCGAATCCGAATTGGCATCCATGAAAAGCTACAATATTGCCGTGCTCGGTGGCGACGGAACAGGTCCGGAAGTCACCCGCGAGGCGCTCAAGGTTCTCAACGCCGCCGCCTCGAAATTCAAGTTCAAGCTCAACCCCACGGATTATGACCTGGGCGGCGACCGCTATCTGCGCACCGGAGAAGCCTTGCCGGACAGCGTCGTTGACGAGTTGAGAAAGTTTCCCGCCATCCTGCTCGGCGCCATCGGACATCCCGACGTGAAACCGGGCATCCTCGAGAAAGGCATCCTGTTGCGGCTGCGATTCGAACTCGAGCAATACATCAATCTCCGCCCCGTGAAGCTCTACGACGAACGTTTCTGCCCCCTCAAGGACAAGAACCCCTCGGACATCGATTTTGTGGTCGTGCGCGAGAATAACGAGGGGCTTTACACCGGGTCGGGCGGGTTCGTTTTCAAGGGGACTCCGCATGAGATCGCCATTCAGGAAAGCATCAACACCCGGCGGGGCGTCGAGCGATGCCTGCGCTATGCCTACGAGTTCACGCGCAAGCGTAACAAGCGGAAGACCCTCACACTCTGCGGCAAGACGAATGTCCTGACCTACGCCTTCGACCTCTGGGAGCGCGCGTTCCATGAGATCGGATCGAAGGATTTTGCCGAGATCAAGCGCGAGTACGCGCACGTGGACGCGACGACGATGTGGTTTGTGAAGAACCCGGAATGGTTCGACGTGATCGTGACCGACAACATGTTCGGCGACATCATCACGGATCTGGGGGCGATGATTCAGGGCGGGATGGGGATCGCGGCCGGCGGGAACATCAATCCCCAGGGGACGAGCATGTTCGAACCGATTGGCGGCAGCGCGCCAAAGTACACCGGACAAGGCGTGATCAATCCGCTGGCCGCCATCTGTGCCGGTCAGATGATGCTCGATCACCTGGGCGAGACCGAGGCCGCCGCGAAGATCGAGGCCGCCGTGATCAAGGTCACCCGCGAGAAGATCAAAACGCTGGCCGCCGGAAAAATGGGGCACTCCACGTCCGAGGTCGGTGACCTGGTCGCCAGTGAACTCTGACCTTCCGCGCTCACTCCCCTCCCCATCGACGGAATCTATCCGCCAAGGACATGCCGCTTGATCAGATCATACACGTCCGTGGACTCGAGTGAGGACCTCGTCAGCAGCGAGGTTTCCCGCGTTGCCACCAGAGGCTGATGGACGGCCTCCGCGGGACGGCGTCCGTGGGAACCCCTGACCAGCGCGGCGTCCAAGGGAATGACATCCATCAGCATTCGGAATCCCAGCCGCTTTTGCAGCAGCCGCCAGAGGATCTTCAGCTTCACCGCCGGGATCGCGGGATCGAGGAACAACTCCACCGGATCGTATCCCGGCTTGCGATGGATATCGACGCACCGGGCGAAATCGGGCGCGCGCCGGTCATCGAGCCAGTAGTAATAACTGAACCACGCGTTCTCCTTCGCGACCGCCACCAGATCGCCGGCGCGCGGATGGTGGACGCCCCATTCCTGTTTCTCCCCGGCTCCCAGGAGATGGCTGATCCCCGGTTCGGACGCCAGCAACTCCCGGACGGGGCCTTCAAGCGTCGGATCGTTGAGATAAATATGGGCGACCTGATGATCCGCCACGGCGAACGCGCGGCTCGCGCCGTAATCGAGCAATTCATGCCCCAGTTCCTCCTTGATGACGAGCCAGCCGCGCCGGCGAAACAGCCGGTTCAGATGGATCGGATGATCAACCGGAGTGATCCCATACTCGGAGAGCAGCAGGACACGAACGGAGCGCTTCTCAAAAAACGCCACCAACTCCCCCACAATCCCGTCGATCTGACGCAGGTCGGTGGCGATGTCCGGATGGCCCGGCCCGAGCCGCTGAAGGTTGTAGTCCAGGTGCGGGAGATAAACCAGACTCAGCGTCGGTTCATAGCGCTCCTCGATCCAGCGCGCCGACGCGGCGATCCATCGGCTGACACAGTCGGCGGATCCCTTGGAAGTGTTCACCCCGGCCGCCGGACCCCAGAAGCCGAAGAATGGAAACTCGCCGAGGTCCTTCTTGATCTCCTCGCGGATCGAGTAGGGCCAGGAATAAATGTCGAACACCTTGCGCCCGTCCGCCGGATACATCGGCCGCGGGGTGATCGAGTAATCGGCCGAGGAATACATGTTGTACCACCAGAAAAGCTTCGCGCAGGTGAATCCGGGCAGTTGGCGGCGCAGATCCTCCCAGACCTTGGGAGCGTGAACCACATGGTCAGGCTGCTTCCAGAAGTGGACTTCTGCCAGTTCGCGGTTGTACCAGCCATTGCCAACGATGCCGTGCTGCCCGGGAGTGGCACCGGTGAGATAGTTCGATTGCGCGGTGCAGGTGACGGCCGGAAAGGCCGGGGTGACATGTGCCCACGCGCCTTGTTGCAGAAAGGATTGGATGGCGGGCGTCTCCGATCCCAGCAGGGACTCGGTCAAACCCACCACATTGAGAACGACGGTGCGATTCATGGCTGTGCTTCGGAGTCCGTCCGGACGAGTTCATTGCGCCCGGACTCCCGGATAAATGATCTTTGAATCGTGCGCGTGATGCCGCCGTTCGAGATCCTGAATCGCATCGATCACCCGGCCGTAGTGCATCTCGTGAACCTCGAATCCCTGGCCGATGCCTTTGAGGAGGGTGATGGTGAGCTGGCCGCCCAGGTGTTCGCGAAATTCCTCGAGGCCGCCCAGCACCGCCAGGCCGCCATCCGCCCCGACGCGCAACAGATCGTGCGCGAAAAGGTCAAACCCAAGGGATTCCAGCAGCACGAGAATGCGCTCCGCCGATTCCGCGTCCAGGAAGCCCTTCTTCGCGGAGTAAAGCGTGTCGAGCGCGATGCCGATGGCGACGGCCTCGCCGTGACGGATGCGGTACTCGGAGAGTTGCTCGAGCTTGTGCGCCGACCAGTGCCCGAAGTCCAGCGGGCGCGCGGAGCCGAACTCGAAGGGATCGCCGGACGTGGCAATGTGATTCACGTGCAGCGCGGCGCAGCGATGGATCAAACGCCGCATCGCCTCCGGATCGAACAGCCGGAGCTTGCGCGCGTCGCGTTCGATGCTCTCGAAGAATTCGGCGTCGCGGATCAGGGCCACCTTCACGGCCTCGGCGTAACCGGCCCGTTTGTCGCGCTCCGGCAGGGATTCCAGCATCTGGAAGTCGTTGATCACCGCGAACGGCGGCGCGAAGGCGCCGATGAAATTCTTCTTGCCGAAGGCATTGATCCCATTCTTCACGCCGACGCCCGAATCATCCTGACTCAGGGTCGTGGTGGGAATGCGGATGTGCCGCACGCCGCGATGCGCCGTGGCCGCCGCCAGTCCGGCCATGTCCAGCAGCGCGCCGCCACCGACGGCGATCACGTAGGAGTGCCGGTCCACGTGATAGCGTTCGACGTGGGACTGGATTTCGGAGACATGGAAATAGGAGTTCTTCACCCGCTCGCCGCCTTCGATGATGAGCGGCGGGCAGACCAGCTTGAGGCAGTCGGAAAACGAGGCGAACCAGGTTTCGATGGCGCGCACCAGTGTGGGCTGGGCCTGCGCCAGCGTTTCGTCCACCACGACGAGAGCCTTGTGAATGTCCTTCTCCTCGTCGTTGGTCAGGATGTCGCGCAACAGCGGATTGGCGGGCCGGAACACCCCTTCGGTGAAATGCACCTGATGGCGGAAGCTGACCTCGATGGTTCGTTCGATGGGGAGCATGGCCGGGATAATTTGAAGCCTTGGACGCCCGCGGGCCAGCCTTTATTTGATGCCCGGGTATTCTGATGATCCGGCAGCTTTCAGTTCCCACGGAGAAATTCAGGTTCAGCGTGGCGTGGTCAGCCCAACATTCAGCCCATGCCGCCATCAGGAATGCCGTGCCTCCGGTCTTCCCCTGGTTTATCATCGCCGCCATGCAACGCCTGATCGACGGGGTCCATCGCTTTCAGAAGGAGGAGTTCGGTCGTTACCGCGAATTGTTTCAGAGGCTCGCCCATGAAGGCCAGCGGCCGCATACGCTGTTCATCACTTGTTCGGACTCCCGTGTCCTCGCGGAGTTGATCACCCAGAGCAAGCCCGGGGATCTCTTCGTGGTGAAAAACGTGGGCAACATCGTGCCGCCATCGGACGTCACCGGCAGCACCAATTCGACGGCGGCGGCCATCGAGTTCGCCGTGCAGGCCCTCGAGGTTTCGGACATCGTCGTGTGCGGCCATTCCCAGTGCGGCGCCATGGCGGCGTTGCTCGAGGGCGTGAAGGCGTCGGCGCCGATGCCCCACCTGAATGCGTGGCTGACACTCGCGGCTCCGGTGCGCCGGTTGATCGAGGAGAACTACGCGCACCTCGAGGATCCGGAGGCGCGCATCACCGCGGCGGGGGAGGAGAACGTCCTGTTCGCTCTGGAGAATCTGCACACTTACCCGTCCGTGCAACAACGACTCGAAAAGGGCTCGTTGCGTCTGCACGCGTGGTTCTTCAAGATCGCGTCCGCCCAACTCTACGCCTACGATCCGGAGACCCGGCAGTTCGGCCCCCTGCCGACCCCGCCCGCCTGACTGCCTCCATCCAACCGGATGCGGGGCGAAGCCCATTTCCAGACATGCAACAATTCACGAAGCCTCGCCTTAAGGTTCTCAAAGTTTTTGACGGGGGCGGGGACGGATTCAGAGGAAGGGGTTGAGGACGCGGACACCGCCGTAGTCCTGGCTGTGGTTGAGGTCTTCGGTCATTAGTTCGGAGGCGCCGGAGGCGCGCGCGGCGGCAAGGATGAGCGCGTCCCAAAGGGAGATTTTCCAGCGGGCCTGCTCGCCCAGCGCGGCATGGAGGAGTTCGAGCGTGTTGTCCACGACGGGCCAGTTCCCGAAATCACGCACGATTCGGGTCGCATCGATCAGGGAGACGCCGTGCTTCGTGAGATTGACGTGGAGTTCCTGGAGAACCTGGACACTGATGGCGGTGTCGCCGGGAACCGTCCAACCTTTCTCGACCCACCGGAGAGCCACCGCTCGCTTGACGGGAGCATCCAGGTCGTAGGCGTAAAGCAGGATGTTGGTGTCGAGAAACCTACTGGCGTTCATGGGCCTGGTCTCGGGTCAGGGGGCGGTCACCGAGGTGAAGTCCATTTTGCAAGCGGGCCAGCGCTGCCGTCCGGTCGGCGCTCCCGGCATCCGCGCGCAGAACCCAGCCAAGGCCGGTCTCCACGAGTTCCTTGAGGGTGGTCTTTCGTTGAGCTGCGACGACTTTGGCGCGATGTAGAAGGTCCTCAGGCAAATCAATCGTAGTTTTCATGATTACAGTAAATATGGTAATACGGCCATATTGTCAAACGAGAGCCAGCGGATGGTGAAAGGTAATCCAATTCAGGAAACAAAAAGGGGGGAACCACGGCGGAAGTCGGGATGAAGCCCCCAAGGAGCAGGTCACGTCGCCGGGATGAATCGTTGAAATACCAGGGTGGAGGCGAACAAGACGAGCAGGAGCATTCCCAGCCATAGAGGGGCTCCGGTGATGGCCACGAGGTCCACCAGAACAATTCCAGCCAGCAGACCCGCCACGGTGCGTCCCACGTTCCGGTTGGGCCGCCAGAGGGTGTGGCTCAGACACCACAGAATCCAGAGTCCGAGCAGCACGGAGAGTTGCAGCGCCGTGGTCAGGTAGCTCCCGGTGTTCACCAGCATCGCCAGTCCGATGGGCGCCAACAGCAGGATCGCCGGCCACCCGCTCACCGCTCCGCGCGTGCTCTCCCGACGGGCAATGAAACTGAGGCCAATGATGTAGGCGGCCAGGGCAAAACCGCCCCAGATCGCCAGACCGCCCACCCCCTGTTCCGAGACGGAGGACGCGACCAGATACAGCAGAAAACGGCACACCGCCATCAAAACCGGCGCGAAGGCCATGGCCTTGTGCACGGCGTCGTAGATCAAAATGCAGATCAACAGCAGCAACGTGAGGATCGCCGTGACGCGGCCAAACTGCATCAGGATCAAGGCCCCCGCGGCCAGCCACCCCAGCCCCCACAGCCAGACTCCGCCGACGCTGATGGCGCCCGTGGGGATCGGTCGTTCGGAGCGATGCTGGCGGTCGAAGTCCGCGTCAAACGCGTCGTTCAGAAACATTCCCCCGAGGTAGAGGCACGTGGCCCCCACGCAGAGCACGAGCAAACGCGTCCAGTCCTCCCCTGCCCCGAGATACCAGCCCGCGATGCAGTTGGACCAGACGGTCGGCAGGTTCGAGGTCCGGCCCAGAATGAGGAGCGTCCGCAAATACTTCGCCACCGCGGCATTGAGCATGCGCAAGAGAAAAGCAGGACTGGCCGAAATTGCAATCGAAGCCCGTCCTGCCGCCGCGGAGGGATGTAAGCATGACCGCGCTACGCCATCACATTGATCATCCAGCCGAGGCCGAAGCGGTCCGTCACCATGCCGAACCGCGGCGACCAGAACGTCTTCGCCAGCGGCATTTGCACTTGCCCGCCCTCCGAAAGCGCGGCGAAATACTGGTCGGCGTCGGCGGTATTGGAGAGCGTCAGCGAGAGGGAGAAGCCCCCGAAACCCGCGTCCTCCCCGCAGCCGTCGGAGGCCATGATCATCGTGCCGCCGATGCGGAAGCTGGCGTGCATGACTTAGTTTTCATAGCCCGGCGGGACCATGCCGGGCGCGGGCGGCTCGGGACTGTCCTTGTAGCGCATCATCATGTCCACCTGCGCGCCGAGGGCGGTGCGGTAGAATTCGAGCGCCTCTTCGCAGTGGCCGCCGAAGAACAGGTAGGCTTGAACGACAGGGGAGGTTTTGGGTGCGGTCATGGTTTTTCGTGAGTTTGATTGCCGGCCGATAACGTAGGATTCACCGGAACGACGAACAAGGGCGGCAATGGAGGACATCCAATCAGCAATTCATTTGGGGTATTCGCCGCCGTTTTCGTAACGGGTGACCCCTTTCGTTTCGGCTTGACGGTTGAGCACTGGAAACACAGCTTGAGCGCCGCACCCGAAGCCCTCTCACACTCAACCCCCGCCCCGCCATGAACCTGCCCCGTCGCCAGTTCCTCAAGTCCACCGCCGCCGTCGGCGTCGCCTTTTCCGCCCTCCCCCTGCTCGGCGCCGATTCCCCCGCCCGCAAATACCGCACCGCCATCGTCGGCACCGGCTGGTGGGGCATGAACATTCTCGGCGAGGCCATGGCCTCCGGTGAATGCAAGGTCGTCGCGATGTGCGACGTCGATGACTCCCTCCTCCATCCCGCCCTCGAACGCGTGCAAAAGGAAACCGGCGATCAGCCCAAATCCTACAAGGATTACCGCGAACTCCTGGAGCGGGAAAAGCCGGAGATCGTCATCGTCGGCACCCCCGACCACTGGCATCCATTGATCACCATCGCCGCTGTGAAGGCCGGCGCGCACGTCTATGTGGAGAAACCGGTCGGCCACACCATCCGGGAGGGACGCGCGATGGTCAAAGCCGCCCGCGACGCCGGCAAAATCGTCCAGGTCGGCACCCACCGCCGTGTCTCGCCCCACAATGTTTCCGGCATGGAGTTCCTGAAGTCCGGCAGGGCGGGTAAGATCGGAATGGTCCGCGCCTTTGTCCATTACGGCGGCGGGCCGGAGAATCCCGAACCCAACGCCGAACCGCCGGCGGGCCTCGATTGGGACATGTGGTGCGGCCCTGCGCCGCTGCGCCCCTTCAACCGCAGGATTCATCCGAAGGGCTTCCGGCAATTTCTCGATTACGCCAATGGCACCCTCGGCGACTGGGGCATCCACTGGATGGACCAGATCCTCTGGTGGAGCGACGAGAAATGGCCGAAACGCGTTGATTCGGTCGGCGGGCGCGCCATCAAGGGCGAACCGGTCTTCACCCCCGAGGCGCAGACCACCGATGCTCCCGACCATCAAATCACCCACTTCCAATTCGAGTCGTTCTCCGCGGTCTGGGAGCATCGCCAGTTCGCGGGCAACAACGCCGAGAAAGGCGAAAACGTCGGTTGCTACTTCTATGGCACCCGCGGCACCCTTCACATCGGCTGGCAGGATGGATGGAGGTTCTATCCCTCGAACTCCAACCAACCCGTCGTCCACGAACCCCCCAAACTCCATCAGCCCGACAGCCAGAATATCAAGGAACTCTGGGCCGATTTCCTGAAGTCCATCAAGAGCGGCCGCCATCCGGTCTGCGACATCGAGATCGGGCATCGATCCACGAACATGAGCCTGCTCGGCATGATGTCCCTCAAGCTGGGCCGCAGCCTGGACTGGGACGGCGACAAGGAACTCGTCATCGGCGACGACGAGGCGAACCGGCAGCTCGAACGAAAGTATCGCGGTGAGTGGGAATATCCGAAGGCCTGAGAGATTGCGGGACCGGCGACTGGGGAAGCCCCACCCGAGGTCGGCGACGTTTTGGACTGCGGCGATGCAGCGGAGCGGATTCGCCGCTTTCGAGCGGATGGGGAGTGGTGCGTTGGATGAGCGCCCGTCCGGCAGTCGAAAGCGGTAGAGGGCTTCGCCCACAACCGCACTCCAAAACGCTGGCGCGAGATTTGGGAAGCCCCGCGCGAAGGCGGCGACGTTTTGGAGTGCGGCGATCAGCGCATTGGCACCCTCCCCTTTCCATTTCGGAATATGATGGTTCCCATAGGAAAATAGTATTTCCCGTTATCCCCGCGCCTGCTAGTTTGCCTGCCATATCCACCCACCGGCCAGGCCGGACGGCGCTGTTCCTCTGACCACGCGTGACCCGGGCGGGCCGGATGATCAACCTGAGAATCATTATGAAACTGTTCACGAAGCGCGCCTTGACCCGATTCCACCTTCCTGCCGCTGGCAGGCGTGGCTTCACGCTGATCGAGCTGCTGGTGGTCATTGCCATCATCGCGATCCTGGCCGCCATGCTTCTGCCCGCCTTGAGTTCAGCCAAGGAACGGGCCCGCCGCGCGAAGTGCACCAGCAACCTCCGCCAGATCGGCATCACCTTGAACATGTACGCCGGCGACAACCGCGACCGCCTTCCCTACACGCCCGGCGCCGCCGGCAACTGGCTCTGGGATATCAGCGCCAATACCCGCGACCTGCTGGTGAACGACGGCGCGCAGCGGGAGATTCTCTTCTGCCCCGCCTTCCACGCTTATTACAAATCCCAGTTGGATAACATCGACCGCTGGTGGTACTTCTCCAGCGGGAACCCCAGCAGCACCCGATGCGTGCTCAGCTACGGCGTGCTCATCAAACGCGATGGAATCAGCGAACCGCCGCCGCCGGGCCGGGGCCTCCCGCAACCGCCCATCTTTCAGGAGAAGCTGATTGTGCCCAATCCCTCCACCACGGAGATCTTTGTGGACATCGTCATGTCCGAATCCCCCGACACCAACAATTTCAGCCGCATCAACAGCACCAGCGGCATCGTCGAAGCTCACACGACGAGCCATCTTTCGAGTGGCGGCCGGCCCGCGGGCGGCAACATTCTTTTCATGGACGGACACGTCGAGTGGCGGCAATTCGAGAACAACATGCGCCTGCGTTATCGGGCCGGGGGAAACCGTCCCGCCTTCTGGTGGTAACCGCCGCCGGGCGATACTCCAGTCCATTTGAACGGTGATGCGGTGTGGCGTGTCCGCCGGCCTGTCTGTCAGTGCCAAGGCGAAGGAAAAACGCCGCGCCCCTCGCTCGCGGACCCAAGGCCAGCTCTATTTCACAGTGACATTGTCCGCCAGGGAGTGATACAAGGAGCGGTGTTCCATCGCCGCCGGGCCCCCCGGGTTTGACGGTGGGCTCTCCAGCCCGGATGCGGGGTCGAAGCGGCGGCGATAACAGGATGTGATCATGAGAACCACATGGATTGTCGCGTCGTTCCTCCTGGCGGTCCAGGTCGTGTCCGCTCAACCGGTTACTTCCCGAACCCTGTCCACCAATCTGCTGCGATCACGCTTGGAGGCGGGACCGAGTGTCAGTGTCCGGCAGCCGGTCCTCACCCGCGCCAATGCCCTGGCGGTGCCGGTGGATCTCGGGGCAGTCACCCTTCAGAATTATGAGGTTCGGGTGAACGCGGGCTCCACCTGGAGGGTTGCACCCGAAGCCCTCGAAGTCTCCGCCGGTCAGACCAATCTCGTTGTTCAGGCCAATCGTCAGGCCATCCTGCTGCCCCGTACGCCTTCGGCAACCAAAGCGCCCATCGAAGGCAGAAGTCATTTTCCAGGGTTGATGGTTTGTAACTGGTCCCCCCGTCCGGGCGCACCCGCCCAGGCAGCTCATGGACGCCTGTTCCTGCGAACCCGGCAGACACCGGTTCCCTGGAACGATCAACAAAACGCCTACGTCACGACACTCGTGGTGGGTCTGGACCTGACCAATCACACCGGCTCGATCGATCTTGAACCGCCCGTCAGCATCGAATTCTTTCCGTCCGGCGCCGCGGTCCAACCCACCCGCGTCCTGATCCAGCGCACCGGCACCGGCGGATACCAGGAGGCGACGCTTCAATGCCCGCGCCTGGATGAATCGGCCGCCGTCCTCGCCCGGAGCGACATGGGAGAGCTGGTCCATCCGGTCGAGATGGTGCCGCGGTTCGGACGGCTCGAGATCGTGCCGGCCGTGAGTCGCGTGTTTGGCTTTGGATTGGGCACCACCACGCTCACCGTCGAACGCCTCGCGGAGGATGGCTCGGGTCTGAACATTGACGCGCCGCTCACGCTCCGTCTCAGCACCACGCGTGGAAAACTGGAACCCGAGGGTTCGATGCAAATTCCCGCGGGCTCCGGCATGGCGGCCGCCAGCCTGCGGTCTTCGGGTTCGGGCACAGCCCTCGTGACGGCCAGTGCCGACGGTCTCCAGGCGACCGCCGAGATCCGGTTCATCTTTCCGCTGGCCTTTATTGTGGCCACGGTCATTGGAGGCTGCGCCGGCGGCGGCGGACGTTTCTTTCGCAATCCCACCCGTTCCAGATCCAAACGCGCGCGCCTCATCATGGAAGGCTGCCTGGTGGGCGCGGTGGCGGTTGCCGCGGTCACCGCGGGAATGGTG
This sequence comes from Candidatus Methylomirabilota bacterium, assembly GCA_035544555.1. Classification (GTDB taxonomy): domain Bacteria; phylum Verrucomicrobiota; class Verrucomicrobiia; order Limisphaerales; family DATKEE01; genus DATKEE01. The sequence goes on along the minus strand of DATKEE010000310.1, from coordinate 2,916 downwards.
ATTGGCGGGTTTCCAACGCCGGCGTTGGGGACGGAATTGGGGGCGTTCGTGGTGGCCGCCCTGAGCGGTTATGTGGGAGCGCCCCTGTTGGACCGCATGGTGCAGCGAGTCTTCCCATCCGGACGAAGCTGAGCCGGCCGCCGCGCGGTAACAGGAGAATATCGTGATCACGGATTCGGCAGCCCTGGTGATGTTCGCCATCCGCAGTTCCATCAAACTGGGGCAACAGATGCGCCGCGCCTATGTGGAGTCCACACAGCGGCGCGAACTGGTGCTGCCGCTGCCGGATTTTTTTGCCACTCCCGATATCACTTCCGCCGCCAACTATTTCGCCGGACCGGGCGGACATCGTGTCGCGTCGTCGCCGACACTCGGCGCCCTCCTTCAGAAGCGCCGGTCGCCCGGCCAGTCCCTGACCGAAGACGAGGAGGCCGAGTTGTGCGAGCTGCACCGCGAGTTCTTCAATCTGGATCGTGCCGCAAGGAACGGGCTGGGTGTCGCCCCGGACGGCAGCACGCTGGACGGGGAGGGATTCAACGCCCTCATCACCATCCGCCAGTGGCGGCGCGGAGCGGATCCCAATCCGCCTGTTCTCCAGCGGCTCGCCGGAACATTCGTCGAAATCGGCGTGGATTATCTGGCGAACGTGCCAGGCGCGTTGAACCGGGATTCGCGACATGGAAAGCCCATCGCCGGTTTCCTCGAGGCGATGGGTGACATCCGGTTCAGCGAGGAGAAACTGGGAACCCTGCCCGCCCGGCTGTTCGTCGCCACGCTGGAAACCGTGTCGGAACAATCCGATCTCCTCTCCGGCGACACGAAAACACAGGAACTGGTCAGGGTCGTGACCCGGTCGCTGAGCTCGGACGTGGCTCGTCACATCGAGCAACTCCGGGCCGGCGGCGGGTCGGATCTCGTGCGGGAGGCGCGTCTTTCGGACTGGGCGGAAACTGTATTCCGCAGCCTGCTCTCGAGCGCGGGCGGACACGTGCTGGCCCATCCGGAGCGCTTTCTCGGTGTCCAGGAGGAAGCCGGCGCCGAACTCGTCAGCCGTGTCGGTGAATCGGTGCTGGGACTTCTGCTCGATGAGTCCGGACTGTCCATCGACCGCTTGTTCAGCCGGCAGAGCGTGACGCGGATACTCCGACCCGCCCTCGCGGTGGCCGGCGAACATCCGGATCTTTTCCTCAAAGGCAATCACGCCGGGTTTCAACGCTTGCTTGGGGAGATGGCCACGCGGCTTGCGGGGAGCGAGAACCTGTTGGCACGAGACACCGTTCCGGAGGTGATGCGGTTGATCCTCGAGAAGACGGGAGAGAATCTCCCCCTGCTGTGGCCGAACCCCGGTCGCGAACCCGGGCGGCATCTCTTGCTGATGGCCGCCCAAACGACACTCGAAGTCCTGAGCCGTCCCTCATCCATAGAGGATGTCTGGTCGCCCGCGTTCGGTCGCACCGAACTGATCACAATCACTGATGCGGTGCTGGACGAACTGGCCGCCAACCCGGCCTGGCTCGCGGCCATTACGGGGAAAGAGGACGAACGCCTCAAACTCGTGCTCGAGTCGGCGCTCCGCATGATCCGCCTTCGCGCCAGTCCTCAATTGAGCCCGGTCATCGCCGCGGATATCGTTCGAGCCGTCGTTCAGGCGTCGGCCCGTCGTGTGGAATTCCTCAAACCTGTGTCCGGCGACGGCACCGGCGACCCACCCCCGCTGGTCGCCGCCGTTCTGGATGCGATTTTGCAAGCGGTCTTCGACCCGGATCTCGGGGAGTCCGCCGCCTGGCAGGTCAGGCGGCCGGAGGTGCTTTTGAATCTTGTGAAGAGCGTGCTTGCGGAACTGGCCGGATCGCGTCCGCGTGCTGAAACCGTCGCCGTGCTGGAAGGATGTCTCCGGAAGCAACTCGCCGCGTTGACCCGGGGGGAGGCATTCGATCTTCCCGCCTTCGAACTCGCCTTGCACAAGGCCCTGACCAAAAAGCCCGCCCGCAAGAAAAAGGAGACTCCATGATCGAAGCCCGTCACTCCATCCCTCGCCGGAATCCGGTTGGAACCCTGTCGGCGCTGGCCGGAATCCTTGCCATCGTGGCGGCTACCGGCTGCGTCAGCGTCAATCACCTCCGGGACGCGCAAGAGTCCTTCAACCAGGCCGCCGCCGCCGAGAACGCGTTGCGACTGGAGTCCACGACGCCGATCGACGCGAGCGGCGGCGGAACCCTGGCGGCATGGTCGTCGGCCCGGAATGGATATGCCAGCGCGTTGCTGAGTCTGGAGAAGCTCGAGGCCGCGGACCGTCAACGGCTGCGCCAGGATGGATTGTGGGGTACGGCGCTGACGTTGAAAGCGCTGAGCCAGTGGCGGCTGGGTCATTTTGACGGAGCCCTGGCCACCGCGGTCGAGGCACGAGAAACCGCCGCCGACCAGATTTACCCGCGTGACCAGGCCCTGCTGTGGGCGCTTCCGGGACTGATCAAGACCGATCAGGCATACCACAAGATTCTCCGCGGGAATTCGCTCCCGGAAGTCGAGGCACTCCTCATCGGCGCGAACGGGGCGATCTCCGACATCCAATCCGCGCGCAAACTCGCGGAGACGGATCATCCGGTGCATCAGTATCTGCTCCAGGCCAAGCTGGCCGCTTATCGGAATTTCCAGGTCGCGCTGGACCGTCTTCAGAATCACGCCACGGTCCCTGTTGACCATTCCGCCCGTGTGGAGGCCAACGCCGATCTGAAGGAATTGGATCGACTGTTGAAAGCCCGAAACACGGGTACAGACGGTGGCAATCTCGTGGAGTATTGGGCCACGTTGTGCGCCCTGGATCCGCCTTGATCTCAAGGCAGCAGAATCACGCGATAGTACTTCTGAACGGCGGAGGTGGTGGGGTCGATCACCGTGGCCGTGTCGCCGTCCGCG
>DATKEE010000309.1:0-5951 GCA_035544555.1 Candidatus Methylomirabilota bacterium | reverse complement strand
GTGGGGCCGGTCGGCGGGGAACTCATTCACGAGATCATCGTTGCCATGTCCAGACGCATGACCGTGCAGGAACTGGTTCAAATCCCGCACTACCACCCCACCCTCGCGGAAATCTGGACCTACCCGGCCGAGGAACTGGCGGCGAAGATCGGCTCCAATTCCTGAACGGATTCCGATCCGCGGCACAGGCGTTTTCGAATACCAGCCGGTGAACGCAGGAGCGTAGCAAACCCTGGGGTCAGGTCTCAATATTCAACATTTGAATTTCGATAGTTCGTCGAAAGCTTGAAATGTTGAATGTTGAGACCTGACCCCAAAGTGCACTTCCCCGCCCTCGAACCGCTGCGTGAAGACGAAGTTTGCTGCGTGCGCCCGCTGGCGGCAGCTTGAGAGGCACTTCAATCACTCCATTGCAATTCGCGGTATTCGCCCGGCCGCATCAAGTTCACGGCGGCGGCCACTTCGTCCTGATGCCGCTGAATCTCCAGCCAGTTGGTGGTGGGCAACACCAGAATCGCCAGTTGCCGATCGGTGAGATTTTGCTGGTGGCGCAGATTCTGATCCGTGGTGACGGGTGACGAAGACCTCGAAGCGCCCCTCGGCGGCGCCCAACAAGTCGCCGTTCTTGAGATTGGGCCAACCCAGTTCGAAGGCTGTGGAGACTTCGTGCGGCGCGAGCGCACGGCCCAACGGAGCGGGCGTGCCTTGATCGAAGAGAACGCGCATGAAATTGCCGGATCAGGCCGTCGCAACTGAAAGGGAGGATTCGGCGAATTTGAGGACGGCCAGAGCTTGCTCGCGAGTGACGCCGGGAAACCATTCGAGGAACTGGTCCACCGTGGCGCCGCCTTCGAGATTCTCGAACAGCGCCTGCACCGGCACGCGCGTGTCCTTGAACAACCAGGCTCCGCTCACCTTGCCGGACACGCGCTCCACCGCCGAACATTGCGTCCAATCCAACATGCCTTGCACACTACGTCGTCGCTTTGACGCGGGCAAGCGTCAAGCCCTCGGCAACTTTTCGCAGAGAAGTAACGTCAGCAGGCAAAGGAGGCTGCCTTGCGGAAAGAACCGCCGCGGACGCCGGACAAACCATGAAGTTCGATCTCTACAAAGACATGGTGTTGACCCGCGACCTGCCGGAGGAACGACCCAAGCCCCGCAGCCGCGCCAAATCCGTCACCGTCGAATAACGCCCCCCAACACCTCCCCGTAGCAGCCGACGTCAGCCAGATATCCCGGCGGTCGCCGAACAAAAGATCATCTGTCGGCGTTCCCATTCGACGTCAGCCATCGAATGCCTCCCGCCACCGCTTCGCGCATCTCATGCGAACGGACCGTTCTGGCCACTTCACCCGCCATCCCGTAATCTCCCGCCCATCGCATGGACCCGCGGACCGTTCAATTCTATGGCGGGAATGCCGCCGACCTTGCCCACCGGTACGCGGCGGCGGGGAGTGCCGCGGCTCGTTACTTCCCCGTCGCCTTCACGCCCGGGAGCCGGATTCTCGATGTCGGCTGCGGCTCGGGAAGGGATCTGAATGCATTGATCGACGCGGGCTACAATGCCACGGGAGTGGATGCCTGCGATGACATGCTCCTTGAAGCCAGGATCCGACATCCTGCCATCGCGAACAGGTTGACCGTCGATACCCTGCCGAATCTGTCCGGCGTTCCCGACGCTTCGTATGAGGGCCTCCTTTGCTGGGCCGTGCTGATGCACCTGCCCGGGGAATTCCTGTTCGACACGGTCTTCAACTTGCGCCGCGTCCTGAAGCCGGGTGGCCGGCTGCTGATCTCCACACCCCTCGAAGGACCGGTGGTCGAGGCGGAAACCCATCGCGACGCCGAGGGCCGCCTGTTCAACAGCGTGACTCCGGAGAACTTTCATTTCCTGTTCGAAAAAGTCGGATTCCGCCGGCTGAACCGGTGGGATGAAGAGGACTCGCTCGGACGCAGGGAACGTCGCTGGGCCACCCAACTGTTCGTGCTCGAGGGCCACGGGTCGAGGAGCCTGGACAAGATCGAAGCGATCCTGAACCGGGACAAAAAGGACGCCACTTACAAACCCGCCCTGTTCAGAGCCCTCGCCGAACGGCGATGCCACGGTGCTTCGCTGGGCGGAGCTCACGTCCGAGATTTCACAAAGGGCCATCAAGCCGGGCCGGGTCATCGATTAATTGTTGACCCCGCCCATCGGGGAGCGCGACGTTCAGGCTGCGCGCAGTCTTTACGACGGGCTCCCGGACAAGGTCTGTGTCTGGACCGAATGGGTGCTGCGCGACCGCTTCGATGTCGATCACGCCATCCCGTTCGCCCTCTGGCGGAATAACGATCTCTGGAACCTTTTGCCCGCTTCTCCCGCCGTCAACAATCAGAAGCGAGACCGGTTGCCCAGCCGGGAACTTTTGCGCTCACGCAAGGGCTTGATCATTCATTACTGGTCGCTCCTGCGCGACTCGCACGCGATCCGGTTCGCGTTCGAAGTGGACAGGCTCGCGGGCCATGAGGTCGCCCGCGGAAATAATTGGGAGAACCGTCTGTTTGGCGCCGTCGTCGAGGCGATCGAATTCACCGCCATCCAGCGCGGGGTCGAGCGATGGCAGCCCGCATCTTCCGACCCGGTCGTGGCGCCCTCCCGGATCACCCCGATGCAGCCCGAAGCCGGAGTCTCTGCGCCCGCTGAAACGGAAGAAGTGCCGGTGCGGATCGTTTATGATCCACCGGAGGACGAGAAGTACATCAACTGCGTCCCATTCTACTACGAAGTGGCGGCCGCGGCCGGCGCATTTGGCCCGGACCAACCTGCCGTCGATCCAGCGGACCATCAAACCTGGATTCGTGTGAGCCATGCCCGGCCGACCGGCGACATGTTCGCCATACGGGTCGTGGGCCACTCGATGGAACCGAAGATCCCGGATGGCGCCATCTGTCTGTTTCTCGGTGGCGAAGCGCTGGCCGGCACGCGCCAGGGGCGGATCGTTCTGGTCGCCTTGCGGGACTCGGTCGATCCGGAGACCGGCGGACGTCTCACCGTGAAGCGCTATCACAGCGAAAGGGTGTTCGCCTCAGACGGGGGTTTCATCCACGCGCGCATCACGCTCAAGCCACTGAACCCGGACTACGCGCCCATCGTCATCGAGCAGGCTGGTGAAGACGAACTGCTCGTGAGGGGCGAGTTCGTATGCCTGATCGATTGACAAAGCAAGCCTTGGGGTCAGGTCTCAATATTCAACATTTGAATTTCGATGGTTCGTCGAAAGCTTGAAATGTTGAATATTGAGACCTGACCCCAAAGTGCACTGCTGCTCGAAGAACTTTTGGAAGGTGTTCGCCCGGGTCAGAACGCCAACGCCATACTGCCTGGACCTCGCCATGTCCACTGTCTCAATGAATCAACGCGGAAACGACCAGCAACCGTCTGGCATGCCGGTGCGCGTCCACCAGTGCCTCCACCCGTTCGGCGGGGTTCTCGATCACGTTCAGCACGTAACCCAGGTGTTTTCACATCGGCTTCGGGTCTTGCCGCTGGCCGCGGCGGCGTGCTACGTTCCGGGCATGAGCAGCATCGCTGAAATTGAAAGCGCCATTGAAAAGCTGCCCGCTGCGCAGGTGGAGGAACTGGCCGGCTGGCTGGAAGCGCTTCGCGTGAGGCGGGGCACGCCGCCACCGGTCGAGAGCTGGCTGGAACGCGCGCGCGGCGCCGCTGCTCCGGACGTGACGACAGCGAGCGTAATGGCCCTCACCCGTGGTAAGGAATGAATCTTTCTACCGGGTCGGGGAATAATCCGTCGGCTTCATCAGGAGCGAATCCACCCGTTCGGTGAGTGAACCGTCCCGCTCCGAAGCCTCCTTCGCCGCGATCCAGCCGGGGTCGGCCCGGAAGCCGGCAAACGAGGCCTTCGCCGCCTCGGGACTTTTGTGCGCGAGAATGTAGATGAGGGTCTGACCCGCGCCATCCTTCTCCTCCACGGGCACCCAGTAGCCGAAATGCGTCATGCCATGCCTGCTGAAGAGGGCGATCGTGTGGTCGCGAAAGCGCTGGTGCAACGCGTCGAGTTTGCCGGGCGCGGCCTTGTAGGTGCGCAGTTCAAACGTGCGCGCCGGATCGCCGGCCGAAGGTTGGATCGCGGGAGAATAGGCGGTCGGGCTCAGGAAAATGGATTCGATCTTCTCCACGAGTCTGCCGTTGACCTCGGAGGCCCTGTGCGCGGCCTGCCAGCCGGGATCGGCCATGAACGCCTTCCAGGATTGTTCCCGCGCCTCACGATCCGGATAGGAAAGCACGTAATAGAGTTTGCGGTCGGGATTATCGAGGGGCACCCAGTAGCCGAGATTCGTCATCCCGTGTTTCTCGAACAGCTTGAGCGTGTGATTCCGGAACCGGGCGTTCAGGTCGTCCAGTTTTCCCTCGGGCGCCTGATAGATGCGCATTTCATAAAACGGCGTCGAACCGGTGGTGTTCTGCGCGAACGCGGGAGCGGCGGACAACAGTGTGGCGGAGAGGATCATGACGGGAAGTTTGCTCATGGCATGAAGGATTGCGGTTGGTGTCGGCCATCAAGCCAACCGGAAACGCCCCCGCGCGCAAGGCAAAAATGCCGAACGGAAACGCGTCTCACCCCGATTCCATCTTAAACGGACTCTGGATGGCCGGGGTAATAATTCCGCGCGAGGGTTGCGGCGAGCACCTCCACCTGCATGGGTTTGCTGATGTAGTCGTCCATGCCGGCCTCCAGGCAGCGTTCGCGGTCCCCGGCCATCGCGTTTGCCGTCATGGCGATGATCCTCGGCAGGAGCCGGTTGTTGCCAGCGGCTTGTTCCCGGATTCGCCGCGTGGCCGTGTAGCCGTCCATTTCGGGCATGTGACAGTCCATGAGCACGATATCGTAGTCCCCGCGGTCGAGAGCCTGCAGGGCCTCACTGCCATTCGATGCGAGGTCGGCGTCCAACCCGAGCTTTTTCAACTGGCGCAGGGCGACCCTTTGATTGATCAGGTTGTCCTCGGCCACCAGGATGCGCGGCTTGCCGTTCACCGCGGGGATCGGTGTCGCCGCCGCAGTTTCCGCCTTCACATCACCACCGGGCGCGGGATCCACGGTGAAGAGCCCGGCCAGGCAGTCGTGCAATTCGGAACGGCGGATGGGTTTGGTCACGCAGGCGGCGATGCCGGCACGGCGCAGACTGCCGAGATCGAGCCGGTGTTTCAGCAGCGTGAGCAGGACGAGGCTCGGGTCCGCAAAGTTCCCGTCGTTTCGAACGGCATTGGCGAACGCCAGTCCTTCCATGTCGGCCAGTTCGCGCGACACGATGATCACGTCCGGCTTCGGCTCTCCACCGCTTGCGCGACGAAGTGTCTCGAGGCCGGCGCCACCGGTCGGTGCGGTTTCCACGAGCATTCCCCATCCGCCCGCATACTGCTCCAAAATGCTCGCCGCGGGTCCCGGTCCGCAGACCAGCCACATGCGTTTGCCAACGAGAATTGAGGACTCAGTGCGGAGCGACGAAGCCGGTGCAACCTGCTTCTGGAAAGGCAGGGTGAACCAAAAATTCGAGCCCTTCCCGTATTCGCTCTCGGCGCCGATCCGACCGCCCATCTGTTCGACGAGCTGTTTGCAGATGGCGAGTCCCAGGCCCGTGCCGCCAAACTTGCGCGTGGTGGATCCGTCCGCCTGCATGAACGGTTCGAACAGCCGGGGCAGCGTTTCAGCGGGAATCCCAATGCCCGTGTCCCTGACCGAGAACCGCAAAACCACCCCGGAGGAATCCTCGTGTTCGCGGTGTACCTCCACGAACGCGTGTCCCTGCTCGGTGAACTTCACCGCGTTGCCGACGAGATTCAGCAGCACCTGGCGCAACCGTCCGGGATCACCGCTCAAGGCGGTGGGAACATCCGGCGCAAGGAGATGTTCGAGATCCACCCCATACCCGTGCGCGCGGTGCGCGAGCAG
>DATKEE010000308.1:0-5541 GCA_035544555.1 Candidatus Methylomirabilota bacterium | reverse complement strand
GACGCGCTGCTCGGCGCGGGCAGCGGAAATGTGCTCACCAATCTCACCAAATACGCCGCCGGAATCTTTTTCATCCTGTGTCTGACACTCGCCATTCTCGGCACGCAAGCCGGCCGCCCCGCCAGCATTGCCGAGGAACTGCGGCGGACCGGCGGCGACCCCGAGGCGCAGCAGCAAGCAATCCCGGGCATCACCACGAACGCCCCCAATTGACTTTGCCGGAGGACACGAACACACCCGGCAGGCCGACGCCGCCGCCCCAGGAGAACTGAGGCACCCGTGGCGGGCGCGCAAGCGGCCGGGCGGAGAATGGATCGCCGCCCCCGGGAGTTTCAAGACCGCTCCAAAACCGGGCCGAAGCCGCTCAGGGATCCGGTCAGATCCCCGGTCACACTCCGGTTGAACACGGCCCCGGGCCGTCCCAATTCGTGCACCCACTGCTCATGCGCTCCCTCCTTCCAGTCCTGATGGCCCTGCTTCTTCCGGGTCTGCTGTGCGGGTGCGCACCGGCCGAACCACGCGCCGATCTCGTCATCATCAATGGTCAGGAACCCGAATCCCTGGACCCGGCCATCGTCACAGGACAGGCCGACCTCCGCGTGGTCAGCGGACTGTTCGAGGGCTTGACCCGTTATGACCCGCGCGACGCGACGCCCATCCCCGCGCTGGCGGAACGGTGGGACCTCTCCGCCGACGGTCGAGTTTACACCTTTCACCTCCGACGTGGCCTGCAATGGTCCACAGGCGAACCCCTGACCGCGCATGACGTCGTCTATTCCTGGTTGCGGGTGCTGAATCCCGCGACCGCCGCGGATTACGTCGCCCAGTTGTACTACCTCGAAGGCGGGGAGGATTACGCCACGGGAAAAACCACCGATCCGGATGACGTCGGCGTCCGGGCGCTGGATGATCTCACGCTGCGCGTGGAACTGGTGAATCCGACCCCTTTCTTTCTCGATCTCTGCGCCTTCCAGACTCTCGCCGTGGTTCCCCGGCGGACCATCGAGGAGCACGGCGACCGCTGGCTCATGGCGCGGCCGTTGCCCTCCAGCGGGGCCTTCGAGCTGGTCGTCTGGCGGCTGAATGACAAAATCCGACTCCGGAGAAACCCCCGCTATTGGGACGCGGAAAACGTGAGGAGCGAAGTCATCGATCTGCTCCCCTGCGCCAACGCCAACACCGCGCTCAATCTCTATGAAAGCGGCGCGGCCGACATCGTCTGGGACAAGGAGTTGATTCCCCCCGATCTCATCGACGCGCTGGAACAGCGGCCGGATTTCCATCGCTTCGACTACCTGGGCATCTATTTCTACCGTTACAATGTGACGCGGGAACCGTTTGACGACGCGCGCGTGCGCAAGGCCCTGGCGCTGGCCATCGACCGGCGGCGCATCGTGGAAAAGATCACCCGGGCCGGCGAAAAACCGACGTCGCAATTCGTGCCGCCGGGCGTGGCGAATTATGAATCACCGGAGGGCCTCCCATACGATCCGGAGGCCGCCCGCCAACTGCTGGCCGAGGCGGGATTCCCCGGCGGCCGGGGTTTTCCGCGTTTTGACTACCTGTTCAACAACGTGGACACTCACGAGAAGATCGCCGTGGAACTGCAGGACATGTGGCGGCGGGAACTGGGCATCCAGGTGGAACTGCGCAAACTCGAATGGAAGGTGTATCTGAACGCGCAGAGCGAGCTGGATTACCACCTGAGCCGGAGCAGTTGGATCGGCGATTACAACGACGCCAACACCTTCCTCGAATTGTTCACCTCACAAAACGGCAACAACCGGACCGGGTGGAGCAACGGGCGTTACGACGAACTGCTGGGCCGCGCCAACCGGCTGCTGGACCCCGCGCAACGACGGCAACTGCTCCAGGAGGCGGAGTCCTTGCTGATCCGCGAGGCCCTTCCGATCGTCCCGCTCTACGTCTATGTCGGGATGGAGTACTACGACCCCGATATCATCAAGGGAATCCACGACAACATCCGCGCCGAGCATCCCCTCTGGTCGATTTACAAGGCGGGCGCGCCGGACGGGCCATGATCGGCGCCGTGCTTCACGACGATTGAATCTGGTCAATCCGGGCCGCCAGAATGAAATCATTCTCCGACAGCCCGCCGATGGAGTGGGTGCTGATCGCGACCTTCACCTTTCCCCAGCCCAGGGTGATGTCGGGATGATGACCCTGGTCTTCGGCAGTTTCTCCGATCTGGTTGGTAAACTCCAGCGCCTGGCGGAAGTTCTTGAAACTGTATAGCTTCTCGAGGTGATCGCCGTTCACTATGTTCCAGCCGCCGCCCAGCTTTTGCAGCATTCCGGTCAACGCCTCCCCCTTGAGCGGGGCCGCGCCTTCCTCGCAAGGCTTGCATTTTTTTTGAGCCAGTTCGTTCATGTGCTTCTCCTTCGGTTAAGGGTCCTTCGAGCACGACTCCAAGTGGCCTTCGAACGGACCCTGAATGGTTGTCACAATGGAAGCTTCAATCCGATGAGTGTCTCCAACGTGAGGGTGAATCTGAAATCCAACGTGTGAACCTGAAGCGCAAAGTAATCGATTCCGCGGAAAGTGACAAACGGAAGTTTTCCGGCGCCCCCGGCGGGTTAAATACCCCATCCCCGCCCCCGGCGCGTCTCAAACTTCGCCTTACCGCGGCGGCCGAAATGGCCGTCCGCGGCGGTCATCCCTGGGTGTTCGATCAAAGCATCCGCCGTCAGAATCGGGAGGGAACCACCGGCGAACTGGCCGTGCTCTATGATCGCGGGGACGAGTTTCTCGCCATTGGCCTCTACGATGCCGTATCCCCGTTGCGTGTGCGGATCCTCCAGACAGGAACCCCTCAAACGATCAACGCCGACTGGTGGCGTTCACGACTGCGCGCCGGCCTGGACCGGCGGGCCGGCTGTTTCGGTTCGGAGACCACCGGTTGGCGCTGCCTGAACGGGGAAAGCGACGGATTTCCGGGATTGGTCCTCGACCGCTACGGAGACACGCTGGCGCTCAAATGCTACACCCTCGCCTGGATGCCGTGGCTCGATGTCATCCTGCGTCTCGTGCGCGAGGAAACCCGCGCGGAACGACTCGTCCTCCGGCTCAGCCGAAACATCCAGGAACAGGCCGCGAAGGACCCTGGATGGCGGGACGGCCAGGAATTGTGGGGAGAGCCCATCACCGGACCGGTCCGGTTTCTCGAACATGGTCTGCACTTCGAGGCGGACGTCGTTCGCGGCCAGAAGACCGGATTCTTTCTGGATCAACGGGAAAACCGGTCCCGCGTGGAATCACTCTCCGCCGGACGCGACGTGCTGAATGCGTTCAGCTTTTCCGGAGGATTCTCACTCCATGCCGCAAGGGGCGGAGCACGATCCGTGGTCAGCCTTGACATCAGCGATCATGCGCTGCGGTCGGCGGAGCGGAATTTTGAATTGAATCAAAATCTCCCCGGTGTGGCCGCCTGTCTTCACGAAACGATCCGCGCCGACGCCTTCGAATGGTTGAACACCGGCGGGCCGCGGTATGATTTGATCGTCTTGGACCCGCCCTCCCTGGCGCGCCGCAAGGCGGACCGGACGCGCGCGATCGCGAGCTACGGCAAGCTGATCGAATCCGCCGCCAGGCGACTCCGCCCGCGCGGCCGGTTGGTGGCGGCCTCCTGCTCCGCCCACGTGACCGCGGAGGAATTCCTCGAACTGGCGCGCGCGTCCGTTCGCCGCGCGCACCCGGCCATCCACGAACTGGCGGTCACCGGCCACCCCCCCGATCATCCCGCCACCTTCCCCGAAGCCAATTACCTCAAATGCATCTTCCTGGAACTGCGCTCTCCCAAAGGGGTCAGTCAATAGTATTGACAAGTCTGTTCCACCAGTCACCCCGCATCAACTCAACGGCCAGCCAGGAGGGCTGAAAGGCCGCATTTGGCTTCTCCGATCTCCCGGGGCAAGAAGCAGGCGGGACATAAATCGCACGATACTATTGACTGACCCCTTTGGCGGGGATTCCCAGTTCAACGATCAGCGGGAGATGATCCGAACCGATGGGGTCGCCGACTTCGCGATCGAGAACCGCGATGTCAGGGGACACAAGCACGTGGTCAATCGGGATGCGCGCCGGCCAGAACCCCGCGGGCCAGGTGGGTTGGATGCCGTGTCCCTGCGCGCTGTTCACCAAGCCTCCAGTCTCAATCAACTGACGGAAGTGGGGCGACCACGGTGTCGTGTTGAGATCCCCGATCAACACGGCGGGACGCGGGGCGTCCCGCATGAGTTCCGCGACCGCCTTCAACTGGCCGTTGCGGAGCCGCGCATACTCCGCGCTGCCGGGAGGCAGCGGATGGGTTCCCAACAGCAGCATTTCCGTCCCTGCCACCCGCACCTGGGTGCGGATCGAGGGCACGCCAGCGTCGCCGGGTGAGATCACCCGCGTGCCTTCGAGCGGAAGACGACTGAACAACGCGATGCCGAAGTTGTCCTCGCGCGGCGCCCGAATCCGGTGGGGGTAATGATCGTGCAGCGGGCTCAACAACTCCATCCAGCGATCGTTCACTTCCATGAACAGCACGAGGGCCGGCGCCCGGGCGTCGATGAGAGCCCGCACGCTGTCGGCTGAGGGATTTGAGCTGTTGACGTTGACGACCATCAGGCGCAGGCGGGAGGCATCGACCGGTGCCGTCGCGTTTCCTCCGAAGTAGAGGGGCAGCACGATCGCCAGATTCACGAGCATGCCTGCTCCGCAGCACAGTGCCGCCATCCGCCGTCGCAGGCACGCAAGCGTCAACATCAGAAGGGCGAAGGAGGCAGCATATTGCACACGGAAATGCGCCGTGAGTTCGAAAAGCCAGCCAGCCGACGCCATGAATCCAGTGAGGGTGAAGCACCCGAGCACCGCGGCCAGAGCGGTCAAGAGGCCCGCCGGATTCAGGTTTGTGCTGAAGAAGGATTTCATGGAGCGCAGGCCGCATCCCGGGCGATGGCACTTGTCAATACTATTGACTGACCCCTTTGGACTCCCAACGTTGCGCGCCCTGATCGATCCAGTTTTGGATGCGCGCGATCTCCTCCGGGGTGAGGGGCGGGTACTTCGCGCGTTTGCCAAGCGGCGGCATCTCCATGTCGGGTTGCTGGCCGGCAATATACTTCATGATCGGACTGGCCATGGCGTCTCCGGGGACGATGACGGGTTGGCCGAGATTGCCGGCGGCGAGGAGGCCGGCGTGGGTGTCCACACGATAATTGCTCCTGGGTCGTTCCCCGCTGTGACAGCCGGCGCACGAACGTTCGAGCGACGGACGGATGTCGCGATCAAAATCGACGCGTGAAGTGGAGGCCTGAGCAAGCACCGCGGAGGAATGAGCCGGCTTGCTTGCGGCGGGCAACGATTGAGGCCGGCTTGCCGAAAACCGGTTGGATGTCGTTTTAACGTCGGTTGCCCGAGCGAGGGCCAGGAGCGCCCAGCTTGTGCCCGCGGCGGAGATCCAGGAGTCGCGTCCGTGCGGGAACCCGCTTTCCATGGTGGGTTGGAAGGGGAAGGCGCGCCGGCGGACGTGCCAGG
>DATKEE010000307.1:0-5091 GCA_035544555.1 Candidatus Methylomirabilota bacterium | reverse complement strand
ACGCCGCGGGGTCGATCGCATGGACTGATTTACGCGCCCGGTCGAAGGATGAGAAACAATTTGTTGCGTCGATTCATGGGGACGACCCCGCGCCGCACCGGGATGGGAACCCAATCCGCGAAGCAAGCGGCCGGGGAAATGAAGCCCGCGATCCGGGTGCTGCGGGCGTACCGGGCGGTGACAGGAGAGTCTCCCCGCCCGGTCTCGCGGCCTGCCGGCATCGACTTACTCGAGCGGCTGGATGGGCAGGGGCGGGATGGCCACCCGGCAACTGTTCCAGGCATCGAGCAATTCCTCGCGATGCTGCGCGGCCCATTCCAGGACCATGGTCTTCACGCGGCGCGGCGCATCCCCATCGAGGATGCGAAGCGGGGACAGACCGACCACCAGTTCGTGATCGCGGTAGATGGCGTGGAAATGTTCGACCAGCGGGCTGGCGAAAAACATGCGGATCACGATTCCATAAAACTTTGAGAGCACGGGCATATATTCCTCGGGTATGGGCCGGTTGGCGGCCCGGTTGTATTCAAGTTTCAATTCACAGACATTCATGGCAACAGTGGGAACCTCAGCACTGAATCCCGGCTTCGGGATTGCAACTCGATGACACGGGACGCGGACTTCAGGTTTCAGAAATGATGGGGAAAAAGCATCAACCGGATCCGATGGCGCCGGAGGGCGGTTGAGGGGAGGGGCGGGATGTCCGCGCGTGCCGCTCCATTGATGTCGCGCCGGGTCCCGGGAGCCCTTGCGGGCGGGAGCAAACCGGCCGATGCTGCGCGGCATTGCGCGTGAACTCATGAGCACTGAAACGAAATCCAGGGAATCCGGGGTGCGCCTGCGGATTGCGACGCTGTTGTTCCCCCCCGCCGGGCTGCTCCTCCTTTGGACCGGTTCCCGATCCGGATGGGACAGGATCACGGGAACGCTCGGCGTGCTGGGTTACTCGGTCCTCTATGCCGCCGCGGTGATGTATGTCCTGCATCTATTCTTCGGATTGCAGTTCGAGATGCGCGGCAGCCCGGTGCCCATTCCCACGTTTTCACCCACGCGCCCCGACTACGAAGCCCTCGAGGCTCATCGGGCGGGACACCCGGGTCCCGATCCAACCAACGCAAGCCGGGTCATTGGCGATCCGTATTGGACCGGGTTTCGCGGTCCCCGGCGCGACGGTCATTATGACGAAATGCCCGTCCGCACGAACTGGCCGGCGGATGGATTGAAGGCGTTGTGGCGGCAACCGGTCGGTGGCGGCTACGCGTCCTTTGCCGTGGCGAACGGACGTGCTTTCACGATCGAGCAACGCCGTGCGGAGGAGGCGGTCGCCGCCTACGATGTGGAAACCGGGGCCGAGCTGTGGGTGCATGGATGGCCGGGATTGTTCCAGGAATGGATGGGAGGCGATGGCCCGCGCTCCACGCCGACGTGGCACGAAGGGAAGGTTTACGGACTGGGCGCGCTGGGCGAGCTGCGATGTCTCGATGCGGCGACCGGTGAGCTGGTCTGGCGCCGCAATCTCAGGGAGGACAATCGCGCGCCGCAGTTGACCTATGGGTTCGCGGATTCGCCGCTGGTTGTGGACGACCTCGTGGTGGTGCAGGCCGGGGGATCGAACGGCGGATCGGTGGTGGCGTATCACCGGTTGACTGGGGAGCCGGTTTGGAAATCGCTCGATGATCCGGCGGCCTACAGTTCGCCGATGGAGGTGGAGTTGGCGGGGGAACGGCAGTTGTTGGTGGTGACGGAAAGCAGGGCTGTGGGACTGGCGGTGGAGACGGGCATCCTGTTGTGGGAGTTTCCGTGGAAGGTGCTGCAGGGAAACCGGAACATCGCGCAACCGGTCGTCCTGGGGGCGGACCGGTTCTTCCTGTCGGCGGGTTATGGAACCGGGTGCGTCGCGGTGGAGGTGGCGCGGACGGAGGAGGGCTTTTCGGCGCGCGAGATGTGGCGGAATACGAATATGAAGAACAAGTTCACCAGCTCCGTGTTGTGGGAGGGGCATCTCTACGGACTCGATGAAAGCATCCTGGTCTGCCTGGATGCGGAGACCGGCGAACGGAAATGGAAGGACGGCCGCTACGGCTATGGTCAGTTGGTGCTTGCAGACGGGCACCTCCTCATCCTCGCCGGGGACGGTGACCTGGCCCTGGTGAAGGCGACGCCCGAACGGCACGTGGAACTGGCGCGCTTCCCCGCGATCGACGGCAAGACATGGAATCATCCCGCCATTGCCGGCGGACGAATTTTCGTCCGCAACTCCGCCGAAATGGCCTGCTTCGACCTCGCTCCCCCCAAAGGGGTCAGTCCCCCCAAAGGGGTCAGTCAATAGTATTGACAACTTTCTGTCGGACTGGGAGGAACCAGGGGCCATGGCGCGCAAGTTGAGAATCGAGTATCCCGGCGCCATTTATCACGTGATGAACAGGGGCAATCGCCGGGAGCCAATCTACAAGGATGACGCGGACCGGCAGCGATTTCTTGATACGCTGGGCGAGGCGTGTGTGAAGACCGGATGGCAGGTGCACGCGTTTTGTCTGATGCCCAATCACTTTCACCTGGTGACCGAGACGCCCCAGCCGAATCTGGTCGCGGGAATGAAGTGGTTGTTGGGGACTTACACGGTGCGATTCAACCTCAGGCACAAGTTGACCGGGCATTTGTTCGGCGGGCGATACAAGGGGTTGATCGTGGATGGCAGCGGTAACGGTTATCTGAGGACGGTTTGTGACTATGTCCATTTGAATCCCGCGCGGGCGAAACTGCTGTGGCCGGAACAGCCCTTGCGCGAATATCGATGGAGCAGTTGGCCGGAATATTTGAAACCGCCGGGCAAGCGACCGGAGTGGCTGCGAGTGGACCGGTTGCTCGGGGAATATGGGATCGGCAGGGACAACGCGGCGGAACGCCGCCACCTGGAAGAGGCGCAGGAGGAGCGCCGCGGCGCGGAGGAGGGATCGGAATACAAGCCCATTCGCCGGGGTTGGTATTTCGGAGACCTGAATCTCAAGGAGAAACTCCTCACGCAGATCAACGACAAGGCGGGCTCCTGGCACTATGGCGAGGAACTTCGGGAGTCGGCGGAGGCAAAGGCTGAGCGGATTGTGTCGGAGGAACTGAAGCGGCGGGGATGGGAGCCGAAGGACCTGGCGAACCGGCGCAAAGGGGACCGTGGGAAGGTGGCCATGGCGAGGCGCTTGCGGGCGGAAACGACGATGACGCTGGTCTGGATCGCGGGCCGGCTGAATATGGGCACGAAGACTCACCTCGCGCATCTGCTTCAGCGGAAGGACTGAGGCCGATAAAAAGTTGTCAATACTATTGACTGACCCCTTTTTGAGACCGGGCTTTCTGATCGCGATGCTCCTGATGAACGTCCTGTGGGCGGCGTCCCTGTCGTCCTACAAGGCGCTGGAGGAGTATGAGTTCATGAGGCCCGGCGTCGTGGTGACGCTGCGGTTCGGGGTGGCGACGGTGTGTTTGCTGGCTTGCTGGCCGCTCATGCCGGGTCGGGCGCCGCGGGGTGGCGATCTGGCGCGCACGCTGGTCATGGGGGTGGTGGTGTTTCTGGCGGGACAACGGCTGCAGGTCCTCGGCGTGCGGCTGGGAACGGCGGGGGATTCTTCCGTCCTGATGGCCATGGAACCCTTGATCACGGCGGTGGCGGCGGGGGTGTTTCTGCGCGAACACATCCCCCCCCATCGCTGGGTGGGACTGTTGCTCGGAATGGCCGGCGTGGTGTTGCTGGCCGGCGTGTGGCGGGCGGACTTCCGGATCGTGGGGGTGCTGCCGAGCCTGGTCTTCGTCTCTTCCTTTGTAACCGAGGCGACTTATTCGGTTCTGGGCAAGCCGATCATCGAGCGCGCCGGGGTGATGAAGGTCGTGACTCTGGCGCTGGCGGGAGCGACGGCCGGGAACCTGTTGCTCGACGGACCGGCCACAGTGGAGGCGGCGCGACTGATGCCGGCGCGCGCGTGGCTGTTGATCGGGTATCTCGCCCTCGTCTGCACGGCGCTGGGTTACAGTCTCTGGTTTTTTGTGATTCGCAGGACACCGGTGAATGTGACCGTGCTGACCATCTTCGTTCAACCGGTCGCCGGTGTCGCAATCGCCCATCTGTGGCTGAGCGAGCCCATGCACCTGGGACAACTGTGGGGGACGATTGCGATTGCCACGGGACTGGCGGTGGGACTGAGGCTCAAACGCGCGTGGGCTGGGTCATCGAGTATTCCGGACGAAATCGCGTTGAAGTGACGAAGGCGGATCCATCCGGAAATCACCGGCCGGCGGGCCAGGCGGCTTGACGTTCGTTTCGGCCAGCGACTAACCTCCGCGCCATGTCCTCCCCGTCCGTGGCGCCCACCGACTTCAAGGGTATTCTCCGCCAACTGGGTCCCGGGTTGATCATCACCGCGGTGATCGTCGGTTCGGGAGAATTGATCGTGACGCCCAAACTCGGGGCCGAAGTCGGGTTCACGCTGCTGTGGTTCATCATCATCGGCTGTATCCTGAAGGTGTTTGTGCAGATTGAACTGGGGCGCTTCGCGATTGCCCGGGGGATGACGACGCTCGAGGCGATGAACACGATGCCGGGGCCGCGGTTGGTCGTGTCGTGGCTGCTCTGGTTGTGGCTCCTCATGTATGTGGCGCTGGTGTTCCAGGTGGCCGGAATGGTGGGGGGGATCGCCCGGATATTCGCCCTGGCCGGCTCCACCTGGAGGGAGAGTTTGTGGGCCGTGCTGGTGGTGTCGTCGTGCGCGATCCTTCTGGTGGCCGGTCGATACAAGCTGGTCGAGCGTTTCTCAACAATCCTGGTGGCGCTGTTCACCGTCTGCACGGTCGTTGCCGTGGGTTCCCTGCAATGGACGGATTACGCCATCACCAGCGAACAGTTGTTGTCCGGTCTGACGTTCCAACTGCCCGACAATTTCATGATCGCCTTCAGCGCGTTCGGCATCATTGGCGTGGGCGCCTCGGAATTGATTTACTATCCCTATTGGTGTCTGGAGAAGGGATACGGGCGGCACGCGGGTCCGAACGACGGGAGCGCGGCCTGGTATGAACGGTCGAAGGGATGGATTCGAGTGATGCGGG
>DATKEE010000306.1:0-7003 GCA_035544555.1 Candidatus Methylomirabilota bacterium | reverse complement strand
CAGCGCATCGTCACGGATCTCGACCACCCCGGCCAGCGCGGGATTGTCACCGCGCCCGTCCAGCGGAATCTGCTCGTGCTCGCCGGCCCCGGCTCGGGCAAGACCCGGACGGTGGTCCACCGCTGCGCCTACCTGTTGCGTGTCGAACGCATCCGCCCCCAGTCCATCCTTGTGTGCTGCTTCAACCGGCACGCCGCGTCCGAGTTGCGGCGCCGGCTGTCGGAACTCGCCGGAGCGGACGCGCGCGGGGTGACCGTGCTCACCTACCACGCCCTGGCCATGCGGCTTCTCGGACGCTCGTATTCCGCGCGCGCGGATGCCCGGGATCCCGTGCTGGATTTCGACGCCCTGATCGCGGATGCCGTCAGGCTCCTGAAGGGCGAACAGGTTCCGTCCGGACTCGAGGCGGATGAGGTCCGCGACCGCCTTCTGGCCGGTTTTCAACACATTCTCGTGGACGAGTATCAGGACATCGACCAGCCCCAGTATGAACTGATCAGCGCCCTGGCCGGAAGAACCCTCCAGGATCCCGACCTCAAGCTCTCCATTCTCGCGGTGGGAGATGACGATCAGAACATCTACGCATTTCGTGGTGCCAATGTGGAATTCATCCGTCGATTTCAGGAGGACTACCACGCCGGAATCCATTACCTCGTCGAGAACTACCGGTCCACCCGATACATCATCGAAGCCGCCAACGCCCTGATCGCCGCCAATTCGGATCGGATGAAAACCGGTCACCCCATTCGCATCGACCGGCATCGCGAGCTGCACCCGCCGGGAGGTGAGTTCGGACAACGCGACGAGCTTACCCGGGGCAGGGTGCAGGTCGTTCGCGTGCGTGATGAGGTCACCCAGGCGCACGCGGTTCTGGCCGAACTCCATCGCCTGCAATCCCTGGGTGTCGCCGACGGAGCCACCGTCGCCGTGCTTTCGAGCATTCATCGTGATCTCGCCCGCTTCCGCGCGCTGGCGGAACGGGAATCCATTCCCATCCAATGGCTGGCCGGGCGCGCTGCCCTGCCTCCGTTGCATCAGGTGCGCGAGGTGCGCGGGTTTCTGCACCAGTTGGCCGGGTTTCGCCACGCCTTCCTCCGCGCCGCCGATCTGGATCGTATGGCGGATGAGTTGTTCGAACCGGATTCGCGGAATCCATGGATTCGTTTCCTGCGACATCTTCTGGATGCCTGGCACTGTGAATCCGCTGATGCCGAGGCGCCCGTCCAGGACGCGATCGAGTTCCTCTACGAGGCGTGCGCGGAGAGTCGGCGGGAGTTCCATTGCGGTGAGGGTGTCGCGCTGGGCACCGTGCATTCCGCCAAGGGCACCGAGTACGATCATGTCCTGCTCATCGGTCCCTGGCCACTGAAGCCGGAGCGCACCCGGCAGGAGGAGGATCGCCGGGCCTTCTATGTGGGGATGACCCGCGCACGGAAAACGCTGGCTGTCTTCGACCGGCTGGATGTTCAACCCTCACTGCCCGGCACCTTGACGGGTCCGGCTGTATGGCATCGCGAGGGGCAGTCCACACCGCCCTCCGGAGACGCGCTCCACGCGGTGAACTATGCCAGCCTGGGACTCGATGACGTTCATCTGGGTTACCCGGGACGTTTCCCGGCCGGACATCCCATCCACGCCGCGCTGGCCCGGCTTCAACCCGGCCACAGACTTCATCCTTGCCGCGAGTCGAACGGGGACATCCAACTCCAGGATCGTGAGGGCACGATCATCGCCCGACTCTCGCAAAAGGCCGCCGCGGAGTGGGCCGGACGCATCGAATGCATCCGCGAAGTCCGCGTGCTCGCAATGGTGCATCGAAGTTCCGACCAGGACGCTGACGCGATGCGGCGGGAACGTTATCTGGTGTCTGATTGGGAGATTCCGGTGGTCGAGGTGGTTTATGAGGAAGAGGAGCACCGGATCGCGCCGGCGGGGGATGCCTGACCGTAACCCACGATCGCGATCGAGACCTTCGGAATTCACCAACGGAGCCGACGACACTTTTTTGTCACGGCTGCGGGGATACTGCAGTATCAAAGGCGGCGTGACACGCGACAGTAGCCGTTCATAAGAACTTCTCTGTCTTATCGGGCGGCGGGTGCGGGTGGGGCCGCGGCTTTCTTCATGGCGCCGGCGAGGGTGGTGTAGGCCGCGACCCAGGAATCCTTCACCTCGGACGTGAAGGCGTCGCCGAGTCCCTGTTCCAGGGTCCACAACAGCGCGTCGGCGACGGTGTCGTAATGCTTGTCCTCCACACCATATCCGGTGTGCCGCCGGCCCAGATCCTCGACGGCGGGCAGCAGGGCGTCGAGCCTGTCGAGTCCGCGGACGACCATCGTGATCATTTGCATCAGTTTGCGGCCCTGTTCCTTCATGTCGGACTTGAACAGGGAACGAAGCGCTGGATCGAGAGTGAACAGCCGGCCGTAGAACAGCGAGGCGGCGGTGTCGGAAATGGGGACCACCATTTCCCAGGTGGTCTGGACGTTCTTGATTTGTTGCGGTGTCATGAGGCAGGGGGGTGTGCGCCTGATTCGAGGACTCTCAGTTCATGGGTATGCGCAGGACCACGCCGCCCATGACGTCGCCGAGTTTGAAATCGTCGCGCGGGCTGTCGGCATGGGAGTTGTGACACGAGACGCAGGCGTCGGCGACAGCGACGTCGGCATAAACGGCGGTAAAGAATTTTTGTCCGCCCAGGGTTTCCTCCGCGTAGTAGTTGGTCTTGCCGCCGCTGTCGGCGACAAACTGGAGGCCCGACTTTTCAACCTCGGTTTTGGGTTCGTTTTGTTTGTTGACGGGCCAGAGGGAGAGGAGGCTGTAGGTGAATCCGGCGTTTTTCTCCGCGACCATTTCCGCGCCCATGCGAAACATCTGGGCGGGCAGGGGCAGGGCCTTGTCGTCCTTCCAGTGTTCGCTGGCCTTGATGACCTTCTCCTCGTTCTGGAGACGGTTGACGACCATGCGGGTGTAGATGGTGCGGTCGGATTCCATGACTGCGTGGAGGGCGTCGGCCATGGCCTGGGGGGCGATGCCGGTGGCGGTGGATTCGCTTTGCTTGCAACCGACGGCGAACAGGGTGATGCCCATCGCGGATACAACGAGTGTGAGGAGGAAGGCTGTGGGTTTAGTTCTCATTTGGGGATTCTTCGGGGGTTGGGTTTCGGGTTTGGGTTTCCAATCGGCGCCGCCCGACCAGTTCGAGGCTGGGGATGTGAACCGCCGGCGGGCCGTTGAAATTGTTGAGGATGAGGTTGACGTCCGCGAGCGCGTCGATGGCGAAACCGAGACCGTGACAATGCAGGCAGACGGACCGGATCATCTTCTCGTTGGGCTGTAGGTTGTGATTCTGATTGTGCTCGACGCGGAGGATTTCGTGTCCGTCGATTCGATGGAATGCGCGGGGGAGATGGCAGGTGGCGCAGGAGACACCGGAGCCGGGGGGCGCGTGCCCGGCGAGTTCCGCCCGCCAGAGTGCAAAGTGCGGGGAGTCCCGGTAGGCGCGGCTGTGGGCATCGTCGTGACAGGCGAGGCAGGAATCGACCGCTGCGGTGCGGGTGTCGTAGCGGTGGGCGGCGTGACAGGACTGGCAGTTGAGTTCCCGATCCAGGGCATCGTGATTCATGGGCAGCCGGGCCAGGGCGGGCCGCATCGGGGGAAGTTCCCGCGCGAGGCGCATCCCGTGTTTGCCGGCGAGGAAGCCGCTGACTTCAGCGTCGTGGCAACGGGAACACGCGGTGTGGGTGGGATGATCTGTCCAGTCGCCGGAGGTTGGGGTGTCGGCGTCGGCGCTGTGACAGTCGGTGCAATTGACACCGGCGGCCGCATGGCGGGTGGCGCTCCATTCGTCGAGCACGTGGGGTTCAATGGAAACGTTCGCCGGCGCGTCGTGGTCCGCGGGAGTCAGGGGAGGGGCAGTCCAATGAGCGGTGGATGGGGATTCGGATTCGGCGGAAACCGGGACGCGCGCGGGAGACTTGAGTTCGGGATCGTCGAGGTGTTTGGCGAGGAAGTCTTCGTAGAGCGCGGTGTTGTCGTGGTAATTGTGGCAGCCGGCGCTGGCGCAGGTTTCGTAGCCGAAGTCCGCGTGACTCGGCCGTTCCTTGCCGATGGATTGATGGCAGAAGGAGCAGTAGTCGTCGGGAAGCGTGACACCCATGGCACGGGTGAGTTCGGGGCGGTGTTCGCGGTGACAGGTGACGCAGTTGCGGGCGTCGAGGCGGGCGACGCGATCCGCGTTGCGAGGGTCGGTGAATTTGCTTTTGGGATGGGAGTCGTTGGCGGCTTTGAGGTCGGCGCCGTGGCAGTCTGTGCAGGATTCCTCGCGAACGCCCATCATGGGTGTGTGGCAGGCGTTGCAGGCGAGTTCGATCTGATAATGGCCGTGCGTGGTGGGGCCGGGCAGGAAGAGCGACCGGTCGGGGCCGCGCATCCGATGGGAGAGATAGCCGGTCATGGTGAATGTGAGGAGGAGCCAGCCGATCCAGGCTGCATGCGTTTTGAGAGCGTTCAAAAGTAGTAGGCCGTCAACACGTGGAACAGGACGAGCACGGGCAGCGGCCAGACGAGGGCGATGTGGGCGCCCGTCCAGAACGCGCGCAGTCGGCGGGCGACCGGACCGGCGAGGCGCGCCTCGAGGGCCGTCAACGATCCGGCGAACGCGCCCAGCGCCGCCAGGGCCAGGAAGTCGATCATCAGAACGAGGTTCAGGTTGTGACCGAGTCGGAGACCGGTGTGGGTGACGACGAACGCCAGGGTGAGGGCGCCGACACATCCATGAATCGCGCGCCAGCCTGCGAAGTTGCCGAGGGCGAAACGCTTGATTCGCTTTCGCAGGGAGAGGCTGAGACTTGCTAGACAGAGGCCGAGCAACGTGTAGCCGGTCGTCTGTTTCCAGAACGCGTCGCGCCAGAGCGCCTCGATGCGCCAGCCCGTCTGGACGCTTTCGGTGATGGGGATGGGACCGGCAAAGGCGATCACCAGAGCCAGCAGGAGGGCGATGGCCGAGGCGCCGATCAGAGTTTTCCAGCCTTTGGCGGGCTGGAGCGACGCGCGGGCGCCGACGAGGGCGCTGAGGAGCGGCTTGCAGGAACCGCAGACCGTCGAGGCTCCGGTGGTCTGGGCGAGACCTTCGACCGAATCGCAACCGCGCGCGACCGCCTGGCTGAGGATGCCGCGTTTGACCTTCATGCAATGGCAGACAAGCGCGCCCGCGGGCCACTGGGCGACGTCCACGAAGTCCCGTTCGGGCCAGATCGTTCCTCCGCGCTCGAACCGGGCGAGTTGACGCCTCCACAGGCGCCTTCCGCTGTCGATGGCTTCCTGGACGCGATTCAACTCGGGCCAGTCGCCCACGGTAATGGCGCCGACGACGCGATTCCGCTTGAGGACGATCTGGCGGTAGGTGGTGGCGTCCTGGAAGGTGATCGCCCCTGCGTCGGCCTGGAAGTCACCCAGGTTGGCGACGGTAATCCCGGGGAGTTTCAACTTCGACGATAGATCGGCGCCGGTGAAGCGTTTGCGGGACCCGGCGAGATTGCTGGCCAGGACATCGGCCATGCGAAAACCGGGCGCGGCAAATCCGTAGTGTCGCCCGTTGTGAATGGCGCACTCGCCGATGGCGTGGATGCGCGGGTCGGAAGTCCGGAGGAAGTCGTCCACGACGATGCCGCCACGGGGGCCGAGTGCGAGCCCGGCGGCGGAGGCCAGTTCGTCGCGCGGCCGGATGCCTGCGGTGATCACGACGAGGTCGGTCGCGAGTCCGGGTCCGTCGGTGAATTCGATGGAGCGATGCGTGCCGTCGGCGACGATGCGCGTGGTGTGGCGGTTGAGGTGAACGTGGAGGCCGAGGGACTCGATCTGGAGTTGGAGCAGGGCGGAGGCGGCCGGGGGCAACTGGCGCGCGAGGAGTCCGGATCCGTGTTCCACGATGTGCGTTTCGAGACCGGCGTGGTGGAGGGCATGGGCGACTTCGAGGCCGAGCAACCCACCTCCTATGACGGCGGCTCGTTTCGACCGGGACATTGCCGCGCGCAGGGCGTCAATGTGCTCGACGGAGCGATAGACGAACACGTTGTCGAGAGTTGCCCCTTCAATGGGTGGAACGAATGGACGGGAACCGGTGGCCAGCACGAGCCGGTCATAGAACAAGGCGCGGCCCGAGGCGGAGCGAACCATCCGGGATTCGCGATGAATATCGAGGACGGGATCACCGAGGTGAAGATCGATGTTCCGGCCGGCGTACCATTCGGGCGGTGCCAGCAACAGCGAATCCGCGTTGCGACCGTGTACGCATTCCGTGAGATGGACGCGGTCGTAGGCGGGCCTGGCTTCGGCGCCGAAAACCACGAGTTCGTGGCGTCGATTGCCGGCGAGCACGCGCAACTGCTCGCAAAACTTGAAACCCGCCATTCCGTTTCCGACGACGATGACGCGTTCGGTCCCGTTGGGGCGATGCTGCCGGGTGCGGAGGTGGAGGAACGGCGCCCGGGTATGGACGAGAAAACGGCGGGCGGTCGTCCGTGAATGCGAGCGCAGGGATTGGAGCGATTGGGCGAGCCGGGTCATGGGCGTAATGTTCGTGTCGCGTGCCATCAGCTTCCCAGCACTGGAGATACCTGGGGGGGTTCCCGGAAGACCGGGGAGGTTGAAAACTATCGTGCGCGGATATGAGGCGGATTCATCGATGGAGTTGCCTGGCGGATTTTCGGCGGTTTGTCACGGGGCATGAGTCTGGTGAATTCGACTGCCGGGCGCCCGGATTGCGAGGGGGATGAAATTGCGGGAAGGTGCCGGACGCGAATGAGTGTTCAGTGCGGGGGTGAAAGCGCGTCAGCGTGCGTAAAAAGAAACAGAGAGGAGCGCGGAAACCAGCAGGGACGAAGGACCATTACTGGGAGTCAGGGGCGTAGTAGCCAGTCTTTGTTCCGGCAGAAGCGTTCAATGGCGGCCGCCGCGGCAAGCACCCCGGGCAGATGGATCATGGTTTCCACCCTTTTCGAAA
>DATKEE010000305.1:0-6732 GCA_035544555.1 Candidatus Methylomirabilota bacterium | reverse complement strand
CCGCAGAGGCTCCGGTCACACCGAGAAGTTGTTGTTGCCGTGCGCGAGGTGCAGGTAGCTGATGAATGCGCAGGTTCTCCACCTTCAGGCTGTAATCGTCCCTGCCCCATTCGCACCGGGCCAGCACCGCCTTGGGAATCTTCACTTCTCCTCTGGCCCCCCTGGCTCGCTCCATCGAACCGGCCCTCAGGATGCGCACGCTCAAACCCGGAGACGCCAGTGTCTCATTCCTCCTCGATCCGGATCGTATGGACGACCGGTTGGAAGGCCTCCTGAATCCGGCTCAGATGGCGCGCGCGCGCCTTTTCCGTCAACGCCACAACCGCCTCCATGTCCACGCGGCCTTCCTCGCCATGGAACAACTGCTTCACCTGCCGCGTTTCATACGCCTGTTTGGCGGCCACCGCCTCGTCCACACGCTTGAACGCCTCGAGAAACGGATTCTCCGGAAAGTCCGCCGCCAGATTGATCCCGCGCATCAGGGCGTCTCCAGAATACTCGCGCGAATGCTCGCCCCACGTCACCCGATAGCGCATCCCGAACGCGTTCCGAACCCGCAGGATCAACCGGTTCAATTCCTCGTTGAACGGCACCAGTGTCATCGCCGAGCGGATGCTGTCGTCACTGGCCGCGTCCCCGGTCGCGCAAAACGGGTATCGGACGCTCCGGATGCGCATCTCGCCGTCCTGAAACCCCTCGAGCTCGTGGTCGCGTGATACGGTCGCTCGACCGCCGGCAAGATCCACCTCAAACACACCGATCTGTCCATCGAGACCGAATGCCTTCAAAAAGGCGTGCGCCATGACAAAACTTCCGGCCCATCCCGGATGCACCCCGTCCCTGCCCGCTATGGCGTAGTCCTCCCCGTATTGCTGCCGGCCCGAGAATCCCGCCTTTAGCATCGGCCAGAAGACATCCGCAAACCGGACGTCCTCCACTCCGGCGATGCGGATGCCGATGTTCCGGAGTTCGCAGAGATTGAGGTTGAGCGCCTGCACCGTGGTGGGCGGGGACTTGGTCCATGTGGGCACTTTGCCGACGCATCCGGGCGACCCGAGCACGACCCGGGCGTCATGCGCCTGAAAAGCATCCACGATTGCGGTCATGTTCTCGCGGTACCAGTCGCCAATCCCGTGTTCGTAAGGACGATAACCATGGTCATTCATTCCATACCAGGTGGTGGCGATCGTGGGTTCGAATCGAAGCACGTCATTGGTCATCCGGGCGAGAAAGCCGGCGGCGGTTTCTCCACTCCAGCCGAACTGCCGGATCGAGAGGTTCAGTTCCGGCACACAGACCGTGAGGTAAGTCTCGATGGCACGGGAGTACATCCTTTGCTCGGTGATCGAATCCCCGCAGATGGCGAGCCGGTCACCGGGACGCAGAATCAGTCCGGCCTGGGTGGGAGCACGATGGGGTTGAAAGGGGGAGAAGAACGACGCGACCGGTTTGACCTCCAGAGGTTGCGACCGGACGGAGTCCAGCGGCAGCAACAAAAGCAGTCCTGCCAGCGACAGCGACGCGGGCGCGGTCAGTGGAATGATGAATCGCATGAGCCGGATCATCCAGCGCCTTTCGCCCGGCCGTCAAGCGGGTAAGGTTCGACGCCACGGACCTCGTGACGCTCACCGGGCTCCGACAGCCATTCCAAGGCCGGATGAAGCGGGAGGTTTGCGCTCCGATGGTTGATGGCGTGACCCCGGTGCGATCCCGGTGGGATTCAATGTTGATCGATTGGAGGACGGACATCGACGCTCATTCTTCAGCGTCTTCGCTTTCAACGGTGATGGCGACGAAGGTGGGGGCGACGATGTTGTCATAGCTGGACAGCGTGATCTCCCGGATCACGCCCGGATTGCGCAGGGTCTTCGTAAACCAACGGACCTGGCCGCGCCGGACCAGACCGGGGGCCTTCATCGATCCCGGAACGTCCTCCTGGCTGTTGTAGTCCACAATCTCGACGCCATTCTTCAGAATGAACTCCTCCGATTCGCCGTCGTCATACTGAACTGTGATCCGTGCAACCGGCATTCCTTCATTTGGGTTGCCTCCGCAACACGGATAGGCCCAGCCGCCCACCCCTCCAAGAAAATGAAGCCGGGCCGCCTTCAGCCCCACTTCGGGGATGGTCACGGTCTGTGGAAACGTCTTCGCCATTCCTTCGCCGCCCTTCAACACGGTGACATTGTTCCCATTGGCGGTCCTGGCGGGATGGACGATCTCGAAGGGAATCTCGTCCACCATCACCACGCCAAACTGACGGAAGTTCAACGTCTCGTTCTCGGCCTCGGCGCTGCGGTAAATGCCACGCAGGCTGTTCGCGGTGAAGGCCGGCTTGAGATCCAGGATCCGGTGCCGGCTCTCTCCCGTGCCCATGAACGTGAGCAGATCGCGAAGCCCTTCCTCGCCCAAGGCCTCGAATCCCTCCGGCATCAAGGACATTCCCGTGCGCGACCGATTGCGGATATCCGCCGTCCGGATCTCCATCTCGCCGCTGGCGTTTCGCAGCGTCACCCCATTGCGGTTCTCCCGCGCCACAATTCCCGAATAAATCTCCCCGTCCCTCGTCTCGATGCTCACGCTGACGTAGTTCTCCTCCACATAACGATTGGGATCGATGATGTGAACCAGCAGTTCATGGACGCCGTGCGCGGCCATCCCCGTTAGATCGGGGCCCACGTCCAGTCCCTCGCCCTCGAACTTGTGACAGACCGCGCAGTTCTGCGCGTAGAGTTCCCGTCCGCGCTCGAAATTCCCGGGCCGCGACACCGCCGGCTCCAGTTCCGCCACCACTGCCTCCTTCTCCCGCACCTCGGGTCCGCGGATCCCGTCAATGACACTGCCGGCGCGGTTCGCCACCGTGGCATCGCTGTGCGCCCGCAGCCGGAACACGTTTCCCGGCCCCAGCGTGGCCAGGGTCACATCCCCCTTCTCCAGCGCGTCCACCAGGGCCAGTGCCCACTCGGGCCGCTTGACCAGTTGCGCGAACGCCGCGTCCTGAAGTTGCAGCGGCAGCCTGGAAAACACCTCGATCAACAACCCGCCGACCGCCTGCTCCTGCGAGTTGCCCATAAACTCGATCACCTCGCCGCGCGCGTCCCTGGAAACCCCCTCCGCCAGGAGGAATTCAGCCGTCGCGGGCAGAATGCGGTCATCCATCTGCCGTACGCCCAGCAAGGTTCTGGCAATCTGCGTCCGTTCCCCATCCGGCACATCCTCAGCCGACAGCCGCGGCAGCAGTTTCCCGGCAAGCGCCTCGACATCCGAACGAAGCGCTCCGCCCTGGTCCCATCGCGCGATCAACGGCAGCGCCACCATGGCCACCGCCTCATCCTCGGACCGGAGCAATCCGCCCATCGCGGCCTCCAATTCCCCATCCCAGCTCAACCTGAAGTCGTCCCTCAATCGCGCGGTCAACTCGCGCAACAACTCCACTTTGACGGTTCCCTTCGTCGCCGGCGCCCCGGCCGTGAGGAGTATCAGTTGCCGCACGGAATCCGCGTCCGCCCGTTCACCAACCAGCCGCCCAAGATCCGCCGCCAGTCGATCCATCGCCCGGGATGCATCGGCATCCGAATCCACATCCGACTCCAACACCATGCGGGCATGGAGGACGGGTGCCCGGGCCGCCAGCCCGACAACCACCGACTGCGACCAGGAATCCTCAAGCGTGGGGTAAACCGATACCACCCGGCGGGCCACGGCTTCATCAGCCGGGAATTGTCCCAGTGCGGTGAGCGCCTGCAATCGCACCTGGGGCGAGTCGTCGTCCAGTCCCTCCAGCACGGCGCGGCGGGTTTCCGGGTCGTTCGCATCGATCCCCGCGAGAGCGGCGACCTGCATCGCGTTCTTGCGCACAGCCGGCTGCCCATCGCGCGCCACGGCGGCCAATTGATCGGAACTCAACGTCCCCGCGCGCGCGAGCACCCAGAGGGCATGAATGCGGGCCGAGGGGGGGTGACTGGCATCGGCCAGGAGAACTTCCACCCCTCGCAGCTCCTCCCCACCGCCGCGTTCGATGAGCAGTCGCTGCGCGTTCATCCTCACGTGTTGATTCGGATGGTTCAGGGCGCCCGTCAGCTCCGCCATCGAGGCGCGCGACAGATCGGGGACTTCGAGAGTCCGGGCCTGCTTGTGATGCACGCGCCAGATCCGGCCAAAATAGTGGTCGCGATCCGGACGCACCGCCGCATTGACCGCGTTGTGGCGCGGACCCCGGGTGTCGTTGTGGATCACAGCCTGATTATAAAAATCGATGATGTACAGCGCGCCGTCCGGTCCGACGCGGGTTTCAATGGGACGGTACCAGAGGTCGCGACCGCCGATGAATTCGGCGTCGCGGGTCTTCCGGGCGGTGTAGGTGACGCCTTCGGATTCGACCACCTCGTGATGGACAATGTTGATGGTCGGCTCGGTCGTGAAATAGCTGTAACGCCACTCGGCCGGCCAGGCGCCGCCGTCATAGATGGCGCAACCGGCGGCGGCGGTGAACCCGCCCACAACATCGATCTGCACATAGGCAAGGTGCTCGCTCTTGATCAGCGGATTGGATCGACGGCCGCGAATGACCGGCCGGTAGCTGGCGGTGTTCGCCGTCTTCCCGCGGGCCAGCACATGCTCCGGAACCACGACGTGATTGAGCAGATCCCCGCTTGTCGGTTGCGTGAAAAAGACCTCGTTATCCCAGGCAACGTCCAACCCCCAGGTATTGCCGCCCTTGGAGGAATACTGCTCGAATGCGGTGCCATCGGGGAGGAAACGCACCACGCCGGATCCGATTCTGCCGAACGCCCGGGATCCATCGCCGCTTCGGACATCGCCGGCGCTGTAGCCGTGAGTCGCGTAAATCCACCCGTCGAATCCCCGGCGAAGATTGTTGATGACGGCGTGCGTGTCGGCGGTACCCAGGCCGGTGTAGAGTTTCTCGGTCCGGTCCGCCCGTCCGTCGCCATTCGTATCCCGCAGCCAGAGAATGTCAGGCGCCTGGGCCACGATCACGCCATCCTGGTGAAAGACAAACCCCGTCACCAGTTCCAGCCCTTCGAAGAAAATGGTCTTGCGATCCATGCGCCCATCGCCGTTCGAATCCGTCAGAATACTGATGCGGTCCAGCGGCTCCCGGTCCGGATTGGGGACGACGCTCGCGCGATCCTTCCAGGCGGTCGGCTGGTCCTCGGGGCGGATGGCGCGGCGGCCCCCGGGATACTCCGGCGTTTCCGCCACCCACAACCGCCCGGCGGCGTCCCAATCCATGCTGATGGGCTTGTTGACCAACGGCTCCGCGGCCACCAGGTTCATGTCAAATTCCGGATGAACATCGAGATGCTCATCCGCCTTCGCCGGCGCCGTGGGGCCGCCCGCGGGATACAGCAGGCTCGCCAGTTCCTCCGGCGTGCAGAGTGAGTCCACTTCGCGCTTTCCGGCCCAGGCGATGCCGCGCAGGAGCACGGCACGGTAATTCGGTAATTCGAACGTGTCGTATTGATGGCCCGGCAGGGACACAAACGCGCGGTAGGGTTCGCCACCTTCCAGTTGGTTTTCATAGGCCCACATCTGCGGAATCACCCCGTAAATGTGCGGATGCGGCCGTCCGTCGCGTGTGTTCCTGGCATCCGGCTCCCAGGAGGCTGCAAGAACCTGCGTCTCCGGCATCAGATGCAGATCCCAGTACACCTCGTCGTCCACATCGAAGTTGGAGGCGCTTTCGGTGATGGGATGCCGCTTGTTGACGTAGTAAAGCGACACCTCGCCTTCGAACCACTTGGAATGTCCATGCTCCCACGCGCCGCCCGCGATCGTCTTAAACCACTGCGGATCATTGCCACATATCGCGTCATGGATGCACACGAGCCCGCCGCCACGCTTGAGAAACCGCTCCAATGCCTCACGCTGCGCTCCCTCGATCGAGGCGGCTTCCGCCGCGAACATCACCAAAACATCTGTTTCGGCCAGTTGTTCCGCGCTGGGAAAACTCATCGCCCCCTCCACCCGGGCGCCACGCGAGGTAAGCAGGGGCTGCCATTCCTTCAGCCAGCGTTCATGCTCATGCAGACCATTTCCGGCTGGACCATGCGTCTTGGGCCCTCCGCGGAGAAAGATGCGCAATGGAGCGTCAGCGGGAGCCGCCGGCGAAGTCCATGTGAAGGCCGATACCAACCAGGCGAATAAAAGAAGTCTGGGTTTCATAACGAAGCATGCGTGATCAGGAAGACAAATTATCCAACCCGCCCGCATTGCCAATCATTCTTTTGTTCAACAGTGCGCTGGTGGGCGACAAGCCCTCTGCTACTATCGCATCCCGGACGGGCATCCATTCAAATAGACAGTGGTGGGCTCCATTGTTCCATTCCCTCATCAACCCACACTTTCTTAACGGGCTGGCCTAGGATCGAATCCGCCTCCTGGGGCAACAGGGGTCAGGTCTCAACATTCAATATTTGGCCCGGACCCAACCTCAATTCACCCACAGCTCCCTGGGCGACATGGCACGGCAGATTTCGATATGGTGATCCAAATGTTGAATGTTGAGACCTGACCCCAATCCGGTCGCTGTACCGACGAGCCACGACGCCCGGTACCAGTAGCCACCGCGTCGCGTCGCCGCTCCCCCGGCCGTCGTCAGAAAGTGAAGCCGACACCCGCGGTAACAAACAAACTGCCGCCCAGGTCCAGTTTGGCCTCCTTCAGTCCCGCGCTCTGACGGAAGCTCCCGAGATCATGATATTGGGCGGA
>DATKEE010000304.1:0-8039 GCA_035544555.1 Candidatus Methylomirabilota bacterium | reverse complement strand
CGGTTCCCCCCGTTCAGACCCGTCTCCAACCCCACGCGAACCGGCTCAAACCTCCTCCTCTCGCCCGCGCGCCCGCAATCGTTCGCACACCGCCTTCACCCCCTCCACCAGAGCCTGTGTCCTCAGATTCAGCTCGTAATCCGACGGCGCCTCCAGTGTGTAGCCCAGCCGCGTTTTGTGTTCGTTCAGGAAAATCGCCTCCGGCCACTGCGGACGATCCGACGGCACTTCCCTGGGACGAATGATGCCCCCCTCCGCCGGACGACCATCCACCGTCCCGGCGTCTTCAATGGGGCAGACCCGTCGCACGCGCTCAATCATCGCCCCCGCGAACGACTCGCGATTCAACGGATTCAACTCATACACGTAAAACCCGTTCGCCTCCCAGTCCTCATGCAGACACAACGCCAGATCAAACTCCGGTTGCCGCTTCAACCACTCGACGTGCGCCCGCACCTCCGCTGTTTTCAACTCCCGGTAATCGCGATTCAAATCCACCCCATCCGCGTTCTCCCGAGTTCCCCGGTCGAATCCGGTGGGATTCAAACACGGGCAGATCCAGAGACTCACGTCGTCCGGCCACGGATGCTGCCCCATCAACTCCAACAGAGCCCGGGGACCGGCGGGCTCGTCCCCGTGAATGCCCGTCGAAACATACAGATTCAACCGCGGGTCCGGCGCCGGCCTTCGAAACGCCGTCAGCGGCGGCTTGTCGTCCGCCGGCAGGCGGTCAATCTCCCAACCCGATGCCCGGGCCAGCCGATCGGCCTCGCGCAAATACGCTCCGACGTCCAGGCGTTCGCCAAAATATCCGCCCCGGTTCCTTCGCAGTCGCTGCATGACCGGTACTTTGCCCGGCTGCAATTCCCTGTCCAGTGGTCAAAAAGGGGTCAGTCAATAGTATCGTGCTTTTTTTCCGCGCCGTCGTTCCCTTCAAACGGATCAGCCGCGCCTTCTTCACGGACTCTGGCGCTCAATTTGTTTGCCTGCGTCGCCGTTGAAAGCGCACACTCGCTGCTCGCAACCAACCCATGACCCAGCGCGGCCAGATCTGCTTCTTTATACCGGTCTTCCTGCTCTTCCTGCTTTTTATCCTCCTCCCCTCCCCGCGGACCCTCATCGACTCCTTCCACCATCACGAGGCGGGCCGGAGTGAGTTCGCGGGCGGCCTGTATTACCGGTTCGCGCTGGAAGACCCCAAGCTCCACCGCGCCCTCGCCAACAATTTCGGTTACCTCCTCTGGACGCTCTTGTTCGAGGTCTGCGTGGGCCTGTGGCTGGCGGTCAAGCTCGAACGCGACAACCGCCTGAATCGATTCCTCCGGGTCGCCTTCTTCTCACCCGCGGTCCTTTCCATGGTCGTCATCGGACTGGTGTTCGGCTTCCTTCTGAAGGACGGCATCGGACTGTTCCCCGGTCTCCTGACCGAAAACCGCGCCCTGCTCACCATCAGTGTCATCTCCGGCTGGGCGTATTGCGGGTTCTACATGGTGATCTTCCTGGCGGGACTGGCCTCCATTCCCGGGGAGATACTCGAAGCGGCGACCCTAGACGGCGCCTCGGGCTGGCAGACCTTCTGGCGGATCAAACTGCCCCTCATGCGTGAGGTCGTCTGGGTCGCCTTGTTGATCTGCTTCACCGGCGCGTTCAAGGCCTTTGACCTGTTCTGGGTCCTGCTGCCCAATCAGGAACACACGGCGATTCTCTCCACCCTGCTCGTCCAGGAGGTCATCCGCTTCGATAACCGGGGCTATGGCAGCACCATCGCCGTGATCCTCACAATCCTGGTCTGTGCCATCGCGCTTCTGATCCAGACGGGGCGCCTGGCAATGGGCCGCCGACGGGATTCCCTCCCATGAGCCGCGTCCGCCATCCCCTCAAAACGATCCTCTGGCTCGCCCTCGCCGGCATCATGCTCTATCCCCTCGTCTGGATGGTCCTCGGCAGCTTCAAACCCTCGAACCTCGCCATCTTCGACCGACCCTTTTCTCTTCCCGATCAAATCACATTCGCCAATTACCAGCGCGCGCTCCAGGAAGGCGGCATGGCCGGCTATTGGATCAATTCCCTATGGGTCACCGGACTCAGCGCCTTTCTGGTCGTCCTTCTCGGCGCCTGGGCGGGATTCGCCCTGAGCAAGGGCTCTTTCCCCGGACAAAAACTCTGGCTCACCCTGTTCTTCATCGGACTCATCCTCCCCGTTCAGGCCTTTCTCATCCCCTTGATCGATCTCCTGGAATGGCTCCACATCCACGACAGTCTCTGGGCACTCATTCTCCCCTACACCGCCCAGAACCTCCCGCTCGCCGTCCTGTTGTTCGCCGCCTGGTTTCGCACGCTTCCGCCGGAACTCGAGGAAGCCGCCCGTCTGGATGGAGTCGGCACCGGACGATTTTATTGCCAGATTCTCCTCCCAGTCGCCAGGCCGGCCGTTGCCACCATCATCGTCATCACCTGCCTCAACACCTGGAACGAATTCCTCATGGCCCTCCTCTTCATCATCGATCCCCGGATGAAAACCCTCCCCGCCGGAATGATCGCCTTCGAGCAGGCCCACAACACCGACTATCCCGCCCTCCTGGCCGGATTGTCACTCATCGCCGTGCCCACCCTCCTCGTCTATGCGCTGTTCCATCGACAGGTGATCCGCGGCGTCACGGCCGGCACCGTCCACTGACCCATGGGCACCACTCCCTTTCTCAGCGGCGTGATCGAAGGCTTCTACGGCCGGCCCTGGACCGCGTCCCAACGCGCCCGGCTGCTCGGCTGGATGCAACAGTGGGGACTCAACACCTACTTTCATGCGCCCAAGGACGACCTCAAACATCGCGTCCTCTGGCGCCTGCCCTACTCCCGCCCCGAATCCGAGGCGTTGCAACAACTCATCCGGACTGCCCGTCGTGCCGGCGTGCGATTCATCCACGGACTTTCCCCGGGCCTGGACATGGTCCACTCGGATCCCCGTGACCAACGCGCACTCCGCCGAAAACTCAATCAACTCCTCCGCCTCGGAGTCCGTCATTTCGCCTTGTTGTTCGATGACATCCCGGCCACCGCCACCGCCAGGGACCGCCGCCGGTTTTCCTCCATCGCCGGCGCGCATGTCCACACCACCAACCGGTTCCTCGACTGGTTGCGCTCTCAAAGCCAGGACTCATCACTTCTGTTCTGTCCCACGCCTTATTGCGAACGCTTCGCCGGAAAAGTCGAGACCAACGAATACCTCCGCCAAGTGGGTGAATCCCTGCACCCGGACGTCCCAATCCTCTGGACCGGTCCGGAGATCATCTCCGAAACCATTTCGACGGATTCCATTCGCCGGCTGCGTTCTGTCATTCGCCGCCGGCCGATTCTCTGGGACAATCTCCACGCAAACGATTACGACTTCCGCCGCCTCCACCTCGGTCCTTACAGCGGACGAACCACGGCGCTCCTGGATGAGGTTCAGGGCATCCTGGCCAATCCCAACTGTGAATTCGAGGCCAACTACGTTCCGCTCCACACCCTCGCCCGGTTCGTCAACCGCCGCCTCCCCTGGAATCCTCGCAACGCCTACCAGCGGGCTTTGCGCGACTGGCTGCCCGAATGGCGAACCGTGTCCGGCCGGCGCTTCACGCTCCGCGAAATCGAATTCATCGCCGATTGCTTCCACCTGCCCACCCGCCTCGGCCGTCGCGCCGAATCCTGGCTCGCCGATTACCAGTTCCTGCTGCGCCAGACCTCCGAACGAAACAACATCCGCTCATCGCGCTTCATTCGCGCCAGCACCGCCTTCATCAGCGGGCTCAAGAACAAACTCCCACTGCTCGCCAACCGCGACCTGCTGCACGCCCTCTACCCGCGCCTGGGCGATCTGAAGCAGGAAATGGAATTCGCCCTTCGACACCTCGATCAACGCCACCCTCACCGCCAGCACAGCCTCCGGGGCGGCGATCCCGGACATCCTCCCGGCATCTTCCGTGGCGGTCTCGCCGCCGCGCTGCAAAACCTGCTGCCCCTCACCGCCGCCACCGCGCGTACAACCACGCTTCAAGGTCAACCCCCGCCCCCTCCCCATGAGTCCACCCAACATGCGGATCCGACCGGCCCAACCCGCTGACGAGCCGGTCTGCTACCGAATCTGCCTTCAAACCGGCGACAATGGCAACGATGCCACCCGCCAGTTCGACGACCCAAACGTGCTGGGTCACATCTACGTCGGTCCCTATTTTCAACTTCAACCCGAGTTCGCCTTCGTTCTCGAAGACTCCGACGGCGTCTGCGGCTATGTCCTCGGCGCCCTCGATTCCCGTCGCTTTTATCACGATTACATCCACATCTGGCTCCCACCGCTGCAAGCCCGCCTGCCCGATCCGGATGGCACTCCCGCCTCATGGAATCGCACGCAACAGGCCTGCCACGAGATCCATCACCCGCGGCCCCGCTTCCCGGTGGAATTCCATCCCTACCCTTCCCATCTCCACATCGATCTCCTCCCGCGAGCCCAGCGCCGCGGCTGGGGTTCCCGCATGATCGAAACCCTTCTACACACATTCCAGAACGCGGGTTCGCCGGGCGTTCACCTCGGCGTCGCCATCCAAAACCATCGCGCCCGGCAGTTCTACATAAAGCTCGGCTTCCACGATCTCCCGGTCTCCGACCCCGAAACGCATTACATGGGCAAGAGCCTGTCATGAACTCCATCGACCTCTACTTCGAGGAATCCCGACGCCAGCTCGAACGCGTCTTCACATCCCAACGCGATCCCCTGGAACAGGCCGCCTCCTGGCTCGCCGATGCCCTCATCAACGACCACTGGCTTTACGCCTTTGGCACCGGCCACTCCCATCTCCTCGCCGAAGAAGTCTTCTATCGCGCCGGCGGTCTCGCCCGCGCCGTGCCCATGCTCGATGAAAATCTCATGCTCCACGAACGCGCCATCGAAGCCACCCACATCGAACGCCGCGAAGGTTACGCCCGCGATCTCCTCGGCCTCTACCCGGTGGAAACCGGCGACCTCCTCCTCGTCGCCTCCAATTCCGGCCGCAACGCCGTCCCCACCGAACTGACCCTCCTCGCCCGCGAACGCGGACTCAAAACCGTCGCCATCACCAACTTCGCCCAAAGCCGCGCCTGGCCCTCGCGCCACAGCTCCGGTAAACGCCTCATGGACGCCGCCGACCTCGCCATCGACAACTGCGGTCTCGACGGCGATGCCTGCGTCCCCCTCCCCGGCCTCAAGACGCGCGTGGGTTCCACCTCCACCCTCACCGGCGCGTTCATCATCAACGCCATCAACGTCCGCGGCATCGAACTCGCCCTCGCCTCCGGTCACACCCCCGAGATCTACATCAGCAGCAATACTGACGGCGACGACCACAACGACCGCCTCCTCCACAAATACAAATCCCGCATCCGACACCTGTAACCCTCGGAATCGAAACCACCATGGACTGTCGTCGCGTCCTCCCTCTCCCCATCGACTGAGTGCGAAGCCTGACCACGAATGGGGAGAGGGAAGGGGTGAGGGAAAGGAAACCCTTCAGGCTGAGGGAAAGAACCGATTCCAAAGCGATTCAGGATTGCGGCGACCGAACCCGCTTGCGACCTCTGACTGGTTTGCGAATCCGCGCGCGCTGTTTCTCCAGACGCTCCGCCAGACGCAAGGTCCGCCGCAGAATTGGAAGCACGGCCGTGTCCTTTTCGCGGTTCGCCGCGCGCTTGCTCGCAATGACCCGGCGCAAAGGCAGCACTCTTATTGGCACGCCATCCAGCTTGCTCCACCGGGAAATGCTCCATTCCGCCTCGAAAGACCGAAGACCATCAGGTTGAAAGACCGCGTTGACCTGCGTGCCGTCGCGCAACTCGTAAAGGGTGCGAGCGCGAACGGTCCCGCCCTGTCGTTCGACGATGGTCAGCAGGCGAACGTACTGGCGCTCGGGAAGGCGGACCCAAAAATCGTAATCCACCGTCATCAAGGGCGCGCCTTGCTCGACGGCGGCCATCGCGCCGATGAGAATGCAATCTATGCCTTCTTCGCGAAGCGCCTTAAGGAAAGCGCCGAGCGGGCTGTCTTGAGACTGAAGTGACATCGTTCCTGTGGAGACATCGCGAAGAATAGCGCGTGCTGCCAGCGCTCCGCGTCGTCCATGCCCCGCGCGCCTTTCAGTTGCCGGTAGATCCGTGCGGCGCGGTCATCACAGCGTCTGGATTCCGGCAGGCTCATGGCGCAATCATGGCAGCGGCTTCCAGCGCCAGCAAGGACGCATGCGTGGCTGCCAACAACGCCCTCACCCTGTCCTCTCCCACGCATTCAAGCCTAACCACAGATTGGGGGTCAGGTCTCAACATTCAACATTTGCCTGCATACGGATTTCCCGCATGCCGCCCGATCCATAAATTGAACAGGGTGGATCGAACTGCACCGCCCTTGCCAGCCCCCTCGTTTCCTGCTGAAAATCCCCCCCTCATGAAGACATCGAAGTCGAAGCAATCCTCCTCCCCCAACACCCTCCGCCCCTGGTCCAGCATCCTGCTCGACGGCCCGGACCGCGCTCCCAGCCGCGCCATGCTCTATGCCGTCGGCTTCAAGGCGGACGACTTCCAAAAGCCCCTCGTCGGCATTGCCTCCACCTGGAGCATGGTCACCCCGTGCAACATGCACATCGACAAACTCGCCCGTGAAGCCGAAACCGGCGCCAACGAGGCGGGCGGCAAGGCCATCATCTTCGACACCATCACCATCTCCGACGGCATCTCCATGGGCACCGAGGGCATGAAATACTCCCTCGTCTCCCGCGAAGTCATCGCCGATTCCATCGAGACCGTCGTCGGCTGCGAGGGCATGGACGGATTCGTCGCCATTGGCGGCTGCGACAAGAACATGCCCGGCTGCCTCATCGCCATCGCCCGGCTCAATCGTCCCGCCGTCTTCGTCTATGGCGGCACCATCCTGCCCGGCTGCATTACCGGCGACCCGCGCAAACTCGACATCGTCTCAGTCTTCGAAGCCGTCGGCGCCCACGCCAACAACCGGATCGACGACGCCGAACTCCAGCGCATCGAGTCCTGCGCCATTCCCGGTCCCGGCTCCTGCGGCGGCATGTACACCGCCAACACCATGGCGAGCGCCATCGAAGCCCTCGGCATGAGCCTGCCCAACAGCTCCGCCCAGGCCGCCATCTCCCCCGCCAAAACAAAGGACTGCCAGCAGGCCGGCGCCGCCGTCGTGGAACTCATTCGCCGCGGCATCAAGCCGCTCGACATCATGACGCGAAAAGCGTTCGAAAACGCCATCACCGTCGTCATCGCCCTCGGCGGCTCCACCAACGCCGTCCTCCACCTCCTCGCCATGGCCCACGCCGCAAAGGTGAAACTTTCCATCGACGACTTCACCCGCATCGGCAAACGCGTCCCCGTCCTCGCCGACCTCAAACCCAGCGGCAAACATCTCATGTCCGAACTGGTCGCCATTGGAGGCATCCGTCCCTTGATGAAAACCCTGCTCGATGCCGGCCTGCTCCACGGGGATTGTCTCACCGTCACCGGCGCGACCATGGCCGACAACCTCGCCAACGTGGAACCCTATCCTGACGGCCAGACCATTATTCAACCATTGGACAACCCGATCAAAAAGGACAGCCACCTCGTCATCCTCTACGGCAACCTTGCCCCCGAGGGTTCTGTCGCCAAAATCTCCGGCAAGGAGGGCCTCCACTTCGAAGGCCGGGCCCGCGTCTATAATTCCGAGGAAGCCGCAATGCGGGCGATCCTTGACGGGAAGATCAAAAAGCGCGACGTGATTGTCATTCGCTACGAAGGGCCGAAAGGCGGACCCGGCATGCGTGAAATGCTTGGACCCACCAGCGCCATCATGGGCCGCGGCCTTGGGAAGGACGTGGCCCTGATCACCGATGGGCGTTTCTCGGGCGGCACGCACGGCTTCGTCGTCGGCCATATCACCCCGGAGGCACACGTCGGCGGACCCATCGCCCTCATCAAGAATGGCGATCCCATCCTCATCGACGCGGGCAAACGCCAGTTGACCCTCGGCATTCCGG
>DATKEE010000303.1:0-3278 GCA_035544555.1 Candidatus Methylomirabilota bacterium | reverse complement strand
CCGAAGGAAATCGTGTTCCGCCAGCCCTTTCCCGGTCCGGGCCTTGCCGTGCGAATTCTCGGCGAAGTCACCCCGGCCCGCTGCAACATCCTGCGCAACGCCGACACCATCGTGGTCGAGGAAATGAAATCCTCCGGTTGGTATTACAAGATCTGGCAGAGCTTCGCCGTGCTGCTGCCCGTCCGAAGCGTCGGCGTGATGGGCGATGAACGGACCTACGATTACACCATCGCGATTCGTGCGGTGGAATCCCAGGACGGCATGACGGCCGACTGGGTGAAACTGCCGTTCGACCTGCTCGAGAAGCTGTCGAATCGCATCATTAACGAGGTCAAGGGAGTCAATCGGGTCGTGTTCGACATTTCCAGCAAACCGCCCGCGACCATCGAATGGGAGTAGGGGTCCGTTCAGAAACAGGGAGACGAATAAACCAAGATTCTATTCGTCAATTCAGCCTTCAGGTGATAGACGAATCCCCTTGCTCCACCGGATGAGAACGCGGCGCGTGGATCCCCCGCGGCCTTCCCTTCCGAAGTGCCACTTATGAATACGAAAGCATTCCTCCGTCTTTTGCTTCCCGCCCTGTGTTGTCTGTCAGCCTCCAACCTCCCGGCGGCCGGGAAGATCGAGCTTCGACCCCGGGATCACATCGCCATCATCGGCAACACCCTCGCCGACCGGATGCAGCACTCCGGCTGGCTCGAGACGCTCATTCACAGCCGCCATCCCGAACACGATCTGGTGGTTCGGAATCTGGGCTTTTCCGGCGACGAACTGACCGTGCGCCTGAGATCACAGGATTTCGGCAGCCAGGACGACTGGCTCAATCACGTGAAGGCCGATGTCATTTTCGCGATGTTCGGGTTCAACGAATCCTTCAACCGGCTGGAAGGGCTTGAGGACTTTCGCAAGGATCTCGAAAGCTTCATCAAGCACACGCTCGAACAGGACTACAGCGGCAAAGGAACGCCCCGCCTGGTGCTCTTTTCACCCATCGCGCAGGAAGGGCGCGCCAACCCCGACTTCCCCGATCCCGAGGCGAACAACCGCTACATCGAAATGTACACCGAAGCGATGGCCGAGGTGGCGGCGGCCAATTCCGTCCCGTTCGTCAATCTGTTCACATTGTCACGGCGGGCCTATGAGCAATCGGAACAGGCGCTCACCATCAATGGCATTCACCTGGGCGACCCCGGCTATGGAGCGCTGGCTCCGGACATGTACGTGTCGATCTTCGGCGAACCCGCCCCCTCGGCCGAAGGCGCCGAATTCGAAAAGCTCCGCGCCGCGGTCAACGACAAAAACGCCGAATGGTTCAGCCGGTATCGCACCATCGACGGCTACAACGTCTATGGCGGCCGCTCGCATCTCGAATTCGATGGCGTCAAGAATCGCGACGCCATGTTGCGCGAAATGGAGATGCGCGATGTGAAGACCCTCAACCGCGACCGGCGGATCTGGGCGGTGGCCCGGGGCGGTGATCTGGTGATTCAGGATGACAACCTGCCGCCACCGGTCGAGGTGGAAAGCAACAAGCCCGGCCCGTTCGAATTCCTGACCGGCGAGGAGGCCATCTCCCGCATGACGGTTCCTCCCGGCACCCGGGTCAACCTGTTCGCCTCCGAGGAACAATTCCCCGAACTGGCCAACCCCGTTCAAATGGGCTTCGACACGCAGGGCCGGCTCTGGGTCGCCGTGTGGCCCAATTATCCCGCGCGCACGCCCTGGAGCGAAAAGGGCGACAGCCTGTTGGTGTTCGAGGACACCAATAACGATGGCCGCGCCGACCGGTGCATCCCGTTCGCGGACGATCTCAACGCGCCGACCGGATTCCAGTTTTACAGGGATGGTGTGATCGTGGTGCAGGCCCCGGACGTGTGGTTTCTGCGGGACACCGACGGCGATGGCCGGGCCGACTGGAAGCAACGCATCCTGAACGGACTCGATTCCGCGGACTCGCATCACACGGCGAACGCCCTGGCGCTCGATCCGGGTGGCGCGATCTATCTCAGCGACGGTGTCTTTCACCGCACGCAAGTCGAGACCGCGCGGGGACCGGTGCGGAATCATGACGGCGCCATCTACCGTTTCGAACCGCGCACCGGCAAATTCGAACGCTACATTCCCTACGGCTTCGCCAATCCGCATGGCCGCGTGTTTGATCGCTGGGGCAACGACTTTGTCACCGACGCCACCGGCAATCACACCTACTTCGGCCCGGCGTTCAGTGGATTCATCGAATTCCCGGACAAGCACTCCGGCCTCCGCGAATTCTGGAACCGCCCGTCTCGTCCCTGCTCCGGCACGGCAATCCTCTCCAGCCGCCATTTTCCGGAGGAGTTCCAGGGGAATTTTCTCAATGCCAACGTCATCGGATTCCAGGGCATCTTCCGCGTCCGCGTCAAGGAGGAGGGCTCCGGCCTGTGGGGCGAAACACTGGAACCCGCGCTCGTCCAGTCCTCTGATCCGAATTTCCGCCCCACCGCGGTCGATGTGGCGCCCGATGGCTCGGTCTATTTTCTCGACTGGTACAACCCCATCATCGGCCACATGCAGCATCACCTCCGCGA
Source organism: Candidatus Methylomirabilota bacterium (assembly GCA_035544555.1). GTDB lineage: Bacteria > Verrucomicrobiota > Verrucomicrobiia > Limisphaerales > DATKEE01 > DATKEE01. Next base: position 708 of record DATKEE010000303.1, on the reverse strand, counting down.
TCCCAGCCGGGACCACGCGCACGGGCGCATCTACCGCATCACCCATGAAAGCCGTCCGCTGCTGAAACCCGCGAAGATCGCCGGCGAGCCTATCGACAAACTCGTCGCCCTCCTCACGGAACCGGAGAACAACGTCCGCACCCGCGCCAAGATCGAACTCGGCGCGCGCGACACCCGGGCCGTGATCGCCGCCGTCCAATCCTGGACGGAACAGTTCGATCCCGACCAGACCGCCGACCAGCACGCCTTGATGGAGGCCCTCTGGGTGCATCAGTGGCACAACGTCGTGAACGAACCGCTCCTGCGACAGATGCTGAACTCGCCCGATTTCCACGCCCGCGCCGCCGCGGTCCGGGTGTTGTGTTACTGGCGCGACCGAGTCGCCGATCCACTCGATCTCCTGCGAGCCGCTGCCAATGACGATTCGCCCCGCGTGCGTCATGAAGCCGTCCGGGCCGCCAGCTTCTTCACCGGCCGGGAGGCGCTTGAAGTCGCCCACGAAATCCTCAAGTACGACACCGATTATTACCTGGACTACACGTTCAGCGAAACGCTGCGGCAATTGCGGAAGAGCGCGTCGGATCTGTATCTGCCGGAACATCCGCGCGCGCTCGCTCGCGTCGTCTCGCAGCTGTCGGACCAGGAACTTATGGGTGCGCCCAACCTGGAAGCGGTCCTCGTCGAACGCCTCGAACGCACAGGCATCGA
>DATKEE010000302.1:0-3124 GCA_035544555.1 Candidatus Methylomirabilota bacterium | reverse complement strand
TCCGTGACTGGCTCATGCTCGCCCCGATTGACCTTCCCGAAGGGGCTCCGGCCGCAGATTTACTCCTCAGGGAACAAGTCAAGGACGAGGCCAACCTGAAACCCAGGCCAGGCGACAAGGTCAATATCGGGGGCAAAGAGCTGACCTGGAAGAACATCACCGCCCCGACGAATTATTTCGATTTCAACGCCACCCTGGATTCCCTGAACGACCGGGCCGCAGGCTACATGGTCACGTATATCGAATGTGAACAGGACATCCCCGACGTCATCATGTCCGTGGGCAGTAATGACCAGGGGCGAATCTACTTCAATGGCGTGGACATCTACGCCTACGCGGACGCTCGCCCGCTCGAAATTGATGGCGACAAGGGGAGGATCACGCTAAAGAAGGGGCTCAATGTAATCGTCTTCAAGATCATCAATGAGCAGAATAACTGGCAGGGCTCCATGCGGCTGACGGACGAGGATGGTGCTCCGTTGAAGGGCATCAAAGTCAAACGGTCACCTTGAGGCCGGGTCCGTGACCGAAGCCCCCCAATTCGATCGTACCCGATGAAGGCCACAAAATCTTCCGCATATCTTCTCGTCGCGTTATTTCTGCTGACTGCATTCCGCCCACCGGTCGGAGCCGCGGCGGACGAAGCCCCTGCAATTGCCCTGAAGCTGATCGCCGAAGGTTTCAACGCGCCCACGGCGCTTGCCGCCCTTCCCGACGGCTCGGGCAGGCTGTTGATCGCGGATCAAGCCGGGGTCATCCACCTTCTCGAGCACGACGGAAAGCGAACCGGGGAACCCTTCCTCGATCTTCGCCCAAGAATGACTCAACTGGGCCAGGGCATGGAGGAACGCGGACTCCTCGGTCTGGCCCTGCACCCGCAATTCCTGTCCAACCGCAAATTCTACGTCGTCTATAGCGCGCCACGGCGGCCCGAGGCGCCGCCGAAATGGGATCACACCGAACGCCTGAGCGAGTTTCAAACGACTGGCGACGACTACTCTGTCGCCGATCCGACGTCCGAACGGGTCCTCCTCGAAATCGATGAACCGGACTGGAACCACAACAGCGGTCGCATCGCCTTCGGGCCGGATGGCTATCTTTACTGCGCCGTGGGCGATGGTGGCGCTCCCAACGACGTGGGCGACGAGGCCCGCGGCCGGGGACATCCTCCCGAGGGCTTCGGTCAGAATCTCCAGACTCCGCTCGGCAAAATCCTGCGTCTCGACGTGGATCGTGGCTCCCCCTACGCGATTCCCCCGGACAATCCTTTCGCCGATGGGAAAAAAGGCCGCCCGGAAATTTTCGCTTACGGCCTGCGCAATCCATGGGGTCTGTCCTTCGATCGCGGCGGTAATCACGACCTGATCGTGACCGACGTCGGGCAGGATCGGTGGGAGGAGATCAATGTCATCGTCAAGGGCGGCAACTATGGCTGGCGCTTGCGCGAAGGTTTCGACGGCTTCGACCCCAACAACCCACGGAGCGCCCCGACCAATGCAGTCTCCGTGGCCGCTGATGGCCGGCCATTTGTCGATCCAGTCTATGTGTACCGGACCTTGCGCGGTCGCGGCGCCGCGCCGGATGCCTACGGCGTCACCATCACCGGCGGCTACGTCTATCGCGGCAAGGCGTTCCCTTCGCTCGTCGGCAAATACATTTTCGCCGACTGGTCGCGCCACATCGTCCTGGCCGATGGTACCCTGCTTGTGGCGACCATTCCGCCGGGAGAATCGAGCGGGACACGCTGGACCGTCCAACCGCTGGCCTTGAGCGGGTTTCCCGACGGCCGAATCAGGGCCTTCATCTGGGCTCTCGGCGAAGATGCCGACGGCGAACTGTATGTGCTGACCAACGGCGCCAACATGGTCCACGGCGCCCGCGGCAAGGTCTTCAAACTGGTCCCACAGGAGAACTCACCATGACACCCATCCTACGTAGCTCTCTGCTGACGGCGGCGCTGCTCGCCGCCACCTCAACGGCACGCCCGGCCGACGACACCGTCACACTGAAGGACGCCTTCAAGGACCGTTTCCTCGTCGGCACGGCGATCAACCGTTCCATCGCGACGGGCTCCGCCGGCTTCCGCCGAAGCCTGGAAGACGTCAACAAGGATATCGCCCTCACCCGGGAGCAGTTCAACCAGATCACCGCGGAGAACGACATGAAGTGGCAGCTCATCCATCCACGAGAGGGCGCGAATGGCTATGAGTTCGGACCTGCGGATGCCTTTGTGAACTTCGGTTTAAGCAACAACATGTACCTCGTCGGCCACACGCTGGTCTGGCACAGCCAGACGCCCAACTGGGTCTTCGCGGGGACGAACCCACCACCGGAATCCGCCGGCGAACCCCCGCAAGACGGGGGATTCGGCGGTTCTCGTCGCGGATACACCGGACCCCGGGCGTCGCGCGAGGAGTTGCTCGAGCGGATGCGCGATCACATCCACACGGTGGCCGGCCGCTACAAGGGAAAGGTCAAGGCCTGGGATGTCGTGAATGAGGCCCTCACTGACAGCGGAACCACGAATGTCCTGCGGGACTCGCTCTGGCTGCAGATCATCGGGCCGGACTACATCGCCAAGGCCTTCCAATACGCTCACGAGGCCGACCCGGATGCGATCCTGCGATACAACGACTACGGGCTCGAAAATCCGGTCAAGCGGCGGAAACTCATCACATTGATCAAGTCGCTGCAGGAACAGGAGGTTCCGATTCACGCGATCGGCACGCAGGCCCACATGAACGTTTCCAACGCGGGCTTCGACTACATGGACGCCGCCCTGACCGAGATGGCGACTCTCGGACTGCCGATTCACGTCACGGAACTCGACATCAACGGCGCGGTGGGAGGCCAACGCTCCAACAGCGCGGAGATTTCTCAAAACGCGGCCACCACGCAGGGTGGATTGGTGGATGAGTCCGAAAAACGTTTGGCGGACGCCTACGAAGGCGTCTTCCGCGCGTTTCTAAAGCACCAGGACAACGTGGAAATGGTCACCTTCTGGGGGGTTAATGATGCGGTATCCTGGCGCCGCCGGGGCCAGCCGCTGTTGTTCGACGGCGACAACCAACCGAAGCCGGCATTCGACGCGGTCATCGCGGAGGCGAGGAAGCCCGCCGGGACT
>DATKEE010000301.1:0-3150 GCA_035544555.1 Candidatus Methylomirabilota bacterium | reverse complement strand
ACCAACACTACCGGGTCTTGAGCCGTGGCACGGAGGATTCCGCATTCAAATGGACCCCGGAATCCTCACCCGCTACGAATGACCGATTCCTTCAGTTTGTCATCCCGCTCCAGGAGGATTAGGAGTTGCCTCCCCACCCTTTCCCCCCGTCTAACAGGCCGAAGATTGACCGGAGTCCGAAAAGCGCTTCTACTTCACACCGCTTCAAAAATGTGTGAAACAAAACCGCTTCCATCTGTGTCCAAGGTGAACATGACACGACTTTTCCGCTGTCCCACCGTCCGCCACGCCGCCATTCCGACTGTTCCATGAGCGCCCCTTTGCCTTCCGCCCGCATCCTCATCCTCTTCCTGGCGCTCGCCCTGGCCGGGACAGCGTGCAACCGCAAACCTTCGGATGCGAAGGCTGGCGAGAAAAACAAGGACGAACGCGTTCCCGTCGAGGTTTTGCCGGTCACCCGCGGCATGATCGAGCACATCCTGCCCACCTCCACCACGCTGGAGGCCGAGGCCGAGGTCAAGGTCTTCTCCCGCGCCGCCAACCTGGTCACTGAACTTCTCGTCGAGGAAGGCGACCGCGTCGAGAAGGACCAGGTGCTCGTCCGCCTCGAGGACGACACCCAGACCACCCAGGTCAACAAGGCCGAAAATCTCCTCGATCAGTCCAGGCAGGAATTCGAACGCCAGAGAACTCTGCACGAACAAAACCTCATCAGCGACCAGGTGTTCAGCGACGCCCGTTTCAAGCTTCGAGAACTGGAACTCTCCCTTGAGGAAGCCCGCCGCCAGCTCGATTACACCGAAGTTCGCGCTCCCATCGCGGGCACCGTCACCCGGCGCCTTGTCAAACTGGGCGACCACGTCACCGTCAATCAAAACCTGTTCGACATCGTGGACTTTGAGTCCCTGGTCGCCCCCATCCACATCCCCGACCGTTACGTCACCCGACTGGCCCCCGGCCAGAGCACCCGCGTTCGGGCCGAGGCCCTCGGCGACCGGGTTTTCCCCGGCTATGTCAAGCGCATCTCCCCGATCGTCCAGGCCCGAAGCGGCACCATCAAGGTCACCGTCGGCCTCAAGGAACCCGGCCCGCTGCGCCCCGGCATGCACGTCAATGTTGATCTCATCCTCGCCGTCGAATCCGACGCCCTCCTCCTCTCCAAACGCGCCCTCATTTACGACGCCGACCAGACGAACGTCTATCGACTGAAGCCCGACCGCACGGTCGAACGCCTCATCCTTCAACCCCGCCTGGAAGACCGTGAAAACATCCAACCCGCGGAGGGCTTTCAGGAGGGCGATCTCATCGTCGTGGCCGGCCAGACAGGTTTGAAGGACGGCGCCAGCGTCCGCCTTCCGGGCGACCCGGACGAACCCGCCGAAACCGCGCCCGAATCCGGCATCGAACGCGCCGAGAGCACAAAACCGCCACCGGCCGCTGCAAACTGATGTCACCGCGGATGCAGCCTTCCCATTTCACCACCGACCGACCCGTCGCCGTGCTGATGGTTTTCACCGCGGCGGTGGTCTTTGGCTACTTCTCCTTCCACCGGCTCCCGGTCACGCTGATGCCGGAACTGAACTACCCCACCCTCACCGTGCGCACCGAATACTCCGGCGCCGCCCCCGAGGAGGTGGAAAACGACGTCAGCCGTCCGATCGAGGAGGCGCTCGGCGTCCTCAGCGGACTCAACCGCATCAGCAGCATCAGCCGCGCGGACGTCAGCGACGTGGTGCTTGAGTTCATGTGGGGCACCGACATGTCCGACGCCACCCAGGAAACACTGGAGAAACTGGATCTGGTCTTCCTGCCCCAGGAGGCCGAACGCCCCCTCATTCTCCACTTCGATCCGGCGCTCGATCCAATCATGGAATTGAGCTTCTCCGGTCAAGGCGCCCGTTTCGAGGGAGAATCCGGTCTCCGCCGCCTCCGCCGCATCGCCGACCTCCAGGTGAAACGCGCGCTGGAACCCATCCCCGGCGTCGCCGCCGCGCGCGTCCGAGGCGGACTCGAGGAGGAAATCCATGTCCTCCTCGACGAAACCAAACTCCGCCGCACCGGCATCCCCATTCAGACCGTCATCGACCGCCTCCGTCAGGAAAACATCAACGTCGCCGGCGGCAACATCAAGGAGGGCCGCGCCGAATACATGGTCCGCACCCTGAACGAGTACGAAAACCTGAACCAGATCGCCGACACGGTCATCGTCCGCGCCGATCCCGCCGAGGTTCGAGTTCGCGACCTCGGCCGCGTTGTCCGCGCGCACAAGGAACGCGAAATGATCACCCGCACCGACGGCGGCGACAGTGTCCAGATCGACATCTACAAGGAGGCGGACGCCAACATCGTCGCCGTCGCGAAAGCGGTCGCCGATGCCGTCGGCCAGGCGACCGAACCAGCCGATGCCGCGATGGGTCCCGCTGCCGGAAGGGCGTCGCGGAATGAGGGGCTTGCCACCAAGTTGCTCCGCGAGGAAGGCGCGCGACTCCAGGTGGTCGCCGACCGCTCCACCTTCATAAAGAACAGCATCGACGAGGTGCGGAACACAGCCATCGTGGGCGGTCTCCTCGCCATCGCCATCCTCTTCCTTTTTCTCAACCACGCCAAAACCACCGCGATCATCGCCGTCAGCATTCCGATGTCGCTGCTGATCACCTTCGCCCCCCTCAACCTCCTCGGCGTCTCTCTCAACATCATGTCCCTCGGCGGCCTCGCCCTCGGCGTCGGCATGCTCGTCGATTCCTCCATCGTCGTCCTCGAATCCATCCATCGCTGCCGCGAGGAAGGCGACGACGTCAAACCCGCCGCCATCCGGGGCACAGCCGAGGTGCGCGGCGCGGTCATCGCCTCCACCCTGACTTCCATCGCCGTTTTCTTTCCCATGGTTTTCGTGGAAGGCATCGCCGGCCAGGCGTTCGGCGACCTTGGCATCGCGGTTGTCATCTCGCTTCTGGCCTCCCTGTTCGTGGCGATTGGTTTCATTCCCATGCTTGCCAGTCGGCGGCCTCCGGAACTGCGCGAGGTGCAATCCGCCCGGGCCACCTGGACGCGTTTCCACGCGTGGGAAGCCCTGCGGCAGACCTGGCAGCACACCGTTTCATGGAAACGATGGATCCTCGCGCCCTATCTCCTCGTGCGATTCGTCCTCGG
>DATKEE010000300.1:0-5482 GCA_035544555.1 Candidatus Methylomirabilota bacterium | reverse complement strand
CCCCCCAGCCAGGTGGAGTCCGCGCGGAGGGATCCAGTGATACAAACAACTGACTCAGAGGCAACGAGGCAGGGTCCTCCCATGAGACCGGCATCACACGTCGGACGGACGCCTTGGGCTGTGCTCACGATCTGGCTCATCTGCATGCCCGCCCTCCGCGCATCCGCGGCCGATTCCTTCATTAATTTCGAGACCGCACCTGTCCACCCCCTGGCGTTGAGCCCCGACGGCACCGTTCTGGCCCTTTGCAACCTCCCGGACAACCGCCTCGAATTGTTCGACGTCAGTTCCGGCACCGCCGTCCCCATCGGAAATGTCCCCGTCGGGCTCGATCCCGTCTCGGTCCGCTTCCGCTCAAAGCAGGAAGTCTGGGTCGTCAACCACATCTCCGATTCCATCAACGTCGTCGATCTGACAGTCATGCGCGTCGTCGCCACGGTGGCCACGGGGGATGGACCGTCCGACATGCTCTTCGCCGGTGAACCGCTCAGGGCGTTCGTCTCCTGTGCCGGAGCGAACGAGGTGCGTGTGATCGATCCGGTCACCCTCGAAACGGTCCGCACGATCCCGATTGAAGGCCAGCGCCCCAGGGCCATGGCGCTCGATCCCACAGGACGGACGGTGTACGTCGCCATCTTCGAATCCGGCAACCGCACCACCATTCTCAGCCCCGCGCTGGGGGAACTCGACGCCATTCCACAACACGGCGCGGTCAGCTTTCCCGACGGCCCCCACGCTGGACTGAATCCGCCCCCCAACGCGGACACCGAATTTGATCCGGCCATCAATCCGGATATCCCGGCGGACATTCCCATTCCCAGGGCGGGGTTGATTGTCCGGAAGGACGAGGAAGGCCGCTGGCGCGACGACAATGACGGCGACTGGACCGGGTTCGTCACCGGCACGAACGCCGTGTTCACTGGCCGCCCGACCGGTTGGGATGTGCTCGACCACGACGTGGCCGTCATCGACACCACCTCCTTCGAGGTCCGTTATCTCACGGGCTTGATGAACATCTGCATGGCGGTGGCCGTGAATCCGGCTTCCGGCCAAGTCACAGTCGTCGGCACGGAGGCCCTCAATCATGTGCGGTTCGAACCCGTGCTCCGCAGCGGTTTCATTCGCGTCCACCTCGCTCTGGCGGATCCGGACACGGAGGAAGTCAATATCCAGGACCTGAACCCCCATCTCGATTACTCGGTCGCCTTCATCGATGATGCCGAACGCGCGCAATCGATCGGCGATCCACGCGGCATCGTCTGGAACTCCTCCGGCACGCGCGCCTATGTCACCGGCATGGGATCGGACAACCTGGTCATCCTGGACGCGCAAGGCCGGCGGGTCGAAAGCCAACCGGCCGTCAAGCTCGGCGAAGGCCCCACCGGCCTTGCACTCGATGAATCCCGTAACCGGCTCTACATCTGGAACCGGTTCGACTCCACGCTCTCCGTCATGGACACCGGCCTGGAGACCGTGGTGGACACGGTGGCGGTGTTCGATCCCACGCCCGTCTCCATCCGGACCGGCAGGAAACATCTCTACAACACCCACTCCACCTCGGGCCTCGGCCAGGCCTCCTGCGCCTCGTGTCATGTGGACGCGCGATTCGACCGGCTCGCATGGGACCTGGGCGATCCCCTGGGCGAGGCTCGCATGCTCACCCCCACCAACGCCAACTTCGCGCGATTCGTGCCCACTCAAACCAACCATTTCCACCCCATGAAGGGTCCCATGGTCACCCAGACGCTTCAGGACATCATCGGCCATGAACCGTTCCATTGGCGCGGTGACCGCAGCGGCATCGAGGAATTCAACGGAACATTCACCAACCTCCAAGCCCGGGCGGAATTACTGACCACAGATGAAATGCGGGAGTTCAAGGAATTCCTCGCCACGATCCGCTTCCCGCCCAATCCCCATCGGAGACTCGACAATACCCTCTCCACAAGTCTCCCGGTCACCGGCCATTTCTCCCTCGGACGCGGCGCGCTGGCGGCTGGTGAACCATTGCCCAATGGCAACGCCATCGAGGGAATGACGCGCTTCCGCACGCGCGGCAATGAAGGCTGCATCCACTGCCACACCCTCCCCACAGGCTTGGGACCCCACATGCGTTGGTCCGGTTTCAACTGGCAACCCATTCCTCCCGGTCCCGACGACGAACAGCACGTCTCCCTCATCCAGGTCAACCGCTCCGCTCAACTCCCCTTCAAGATCCCCCAGTTGCGCAATCTCCACGACAAACTCGGCATGAACACCGCCGGAACGCGCAGCCAGATCGGTTTCGGCTTCCTCCACGACGGCAGCGTCGATTCCCTCGTCCGGTTCGTTCAGGATGGATTCGATCTCCGGGACGACCAGGAAACGGCGGACCTCATCGCATTCCTCCTCTCCATCACCGGCTCCGATTTTCCCGCCGGCCAGATCAGCGATCCCGAACGCCCCCCCGGCCTGCCCGGCAATGACGTGCCCGCCGCCGTGGGCCGCCAGCTCACCCTCACCAGTCCGTCCCTCACCCCCGCGCTCGGCGACATGCTCGCGATCGCGGCCCGCTTTGGAAGCCGCGTCGATCTTGTGGCGCATGGAAGCGAAGCGGGAATCCGTCGCGGCTGGGTCTTCGAACTCCTCACCGGGGGTTTCCAATCGGATCGAAATGGCGAAACTCTGACCGCGGCCGAACTCCGCGCCCTGGCTTCCAGCGGCAATCCACTGACCTGGATGATCGTCCCGCGGGGCACCGGCCGAAGGATCGCCATCGACCGCGACGATGACGGCTGGTTCAACCTCACGGAAGTGGAATTCGGCTCCGATCCCGACAATCCCTTGTCCCTGGCCACCAACCGGCCTCCGCAAATCACCCCAATGCCAGACACGACCGTGGCCGCGGGAGATCTGTTGACGCTCACCGTTTCAGCGGAGGATCCCGACATCCCGACACAAAACCTCGCATTCGACCTGGATCCACCGGTTCCCGATGGCGTCTCGATCGATCCGGCAAGCGGAGTCCTGACGTGGCAACCCACGCAGGCCCAGGCCCTCGCAATGCACTCGATCACCGTTCGGGTCACCGACGACGGATCCCCCAATCAAAGCACGACGACCTCATTTTCAATCGAGGTGCTGCCTCATCCCCTCACCCCCATCGCGGGTCCGGTCGAGGTCGTGAACGGCGAACTGACCCTCTCATGGAGCGCCGTGCCGGAGCATGTCTATCGTGTGCAATTCAAGAACAGCATCGACGATCCCACCTGGCTGAACCTACCCGGCGACGTCACTGCCACCGGGGATCGCGCCACCAAAACGGACCCGTCCGCATCCAGCGCGACGGACCGCTACTACCGAATTGTGCTGATCGAATGAGCGCCTGATGCAACTGCCGATAAACATGAGCCGGGTTCGGTTCCGGGAGAACCGTCCGACAACCGGCGACGCCGGCTTCGCGCGGCAGTTGCCGGCGATGGCTGTTCCTCGTCGCGGGCACTCGTTTTTCCCATGGCGCTGCCGGCTTCGCAGTCCCGGCCCTTGCATGGGCGTGCTGCTCGTATTGCTCGGCGGCGGCCTCGCCACCACGGAATGTCTCGCTCAACGGGCAGTAAAGCTCGAACTGGCCGTCACCAATCAGAACTCGGTTGCCCTCACCTGGACGTCGCAATCCGTCATCCCCCCACCGGGATTCGCGGTTTTCCCGGATTACCAGGTGTACCGCAGTCACGATCTCCGGAACTGGTTGCCGATGGGCGGACGGTTGACGGCGCTGGAAGGCTTACGCCGCGGTTTCAACGTGCCCGACTCCATGAACGGAACCCCACCCACCTTCTATCGCGTCGAATCCATTCTCGATCTGCCGTTCGCCGCGCTGTCCGGCAAGGATCTAGGCAACGGGGATCTCCGGCACGCCAATCTGTTCGGTGCGAATCTGTTTGCCGCGAGACTCCACAACACCGACCTGCGCGATGCCTTCCTCCGAGGCGCCGATCTGCGATTTGCTTCCATCACAAATTCCAGTCTCGTCGAGGCGGATCTCTTCGCCGCCCGGCTGTTCGGCGCCGACCTCCAACAGTCGGATCTGTCGGGCGTTCATGCGGGTTTTGCCGACTTTGGGTTCGCCGACCTGTTGGCCTCGTCCTTCCGGGACGCGGATCTCACCTCCGCCGTGCTGACCGGGGCCAATCTTCGGTTCGTTGCGCTGCACGGCGCAGTTCTCGATGACTCCACCCTCCTCGATTCAAAATCCAGGCTGATCTGGCAGATCGTCAACGAAGGCGCCAACGGCATGGACCTGTCCAACCAGGACCTCAGCTTCGCGGACGTCAGTTCCGCCGACTTCCAAGACGCCAGTCTGCGGTCCGCCAATCTATTCGGCCTGTTCGCCTTTGGAGCCGATCTTCGCGGCGCCGACCTGCAGGGCGCCGACACCCGGTTCATCGACCTGCGCCAGGCCCTCGTGAACGAGGAGACACAGATTACCGCGCAAGTCCGGCTGGTCTGGGAGATTCTCAACGTGCCGGCCGCCTCCCGTCATCTTCCGGGAAGGAATCTCTCCAACACCATTCTGAGCGGAGCGGATCTCGCGGACGCCAACCTCGCGAATTGCAATTTCAGATCCGCTTTCCTCAATCAGGCGAACCTCACCGACGCGGATTTGACGGCTGCCATCCTCATTGACACGTTCCTCAACGACTCCGACCTGACCGGCGCAAACCTCGCCCGCGCGAACCTCAGGAACGCGAACCTGACGGGGACGATTCTCGACGGCGCCCTCTTCAACCAGACCATCATGCCCGACGGCAGCCTCCGGACGGACTAATGTCAATATAACTGTTGAAGAGCCCTGACACTTAAACTTAACTCGAGCTGATGTCACACCCGCATTCAATTTCACTTGGCGTGGCGATGACGCTTATGGGTGTTATTACCGCCTTGAGCGCTCCGAATGAGCCTCGGAAGGCCAGTGAACTTCAAAATTACTTTGCCAATTCGCTAGGCAACTTGGGGTTCATAGGCCTGTCCCTGCGCCTCCACGATGACGCTGTATCACTCGATCAACTTCTTGGAGTCGGCGACGACGCGGAAGTGCGTGTCGCATCGGCGGAATTGGTTTTCGGTGAGGCCATGCGGAAGGAGTTGGAGATGCCTGATCGGCTGTTTGTGTCTTTGGCCTATCAAAGGGAAGTGGAACCGGCGGATCCAAACGCCACCGATTTGCTCCAGAAATGGGGATCGAGCTACAATTCCTGGCTCATGAGCGCCGAAAAATGGAGGCTTGCGGAACATTGCCCATGGCAATTCCCCATGGTTTGGGAGAAAAGACCGGACCTGTTCGGAGGAAAGGTAATCGTTCTCTACAGGAATTGGAGCCGTGAGTCTCTTTCTACGAATGAGTTCTCCCTTCGAATGTCGCGCGTCAGAAAGTGGCTGGCTCCCGAGTCCGTCGATTCCGCGGAGGTCGTGCGGCAGTTGAGCTCGGCGTCGGAGGAAGAAA
>DATKEE010000299.1:0-2496 GCA_035544555.1 Candidatus Methylomirabilota bacterium | reverse complement strand
AAGGAGGACTCCATGACCGCGATGAGGAACAACGCCCAGGATCCGCCGGGACGCTCCGCCCACGAGATTGTCCAGTCGTAGAGCCGCCGGATCATGTGCGGCCGGGGGGGCGGAACGGCGGTCGACGGTTCAACATTCATGAGCGGTGAGTGGACTGGAAAAGCCCCCGTCCGTCAAGGTGAGGCGCTTCCAAAGGGGTCAGTCCCGGCTATTGTTGAATTATGTTGATGTTAAGTCTGTTTGGAGTGTGGCGATGGAGCGGAACAATTTTTCGGGCGGGTGGGGAGGTGGTGCGCTGGATGAACGTCTGTGCGGCAATCTAAAGCGGTGGAGGGCTTCGCACACAACCGCACTCCAAAACCGAACGGCTCGAACCGCATTGGAATCCCGAGAATGTGGACCCGCGCGACAATCATCCGGTCGAGCCATGGCTGACATTGACGGATTATCCCGGGGAACTGGTGATCCAGGTGCCCGAGGACACCGCACGTCCAGTGGGCGCTCCGAGTCCGGCGTATCCCTTTCTGTGGCGGGCCCTGTCGGCGGAGGGCGACTGGTTGTTGCAGACCGAGGTGCGGCTGGCCGGGCGCCAGTCCGGAAGGTTTCACGCGGGTTTGATGGTGGAGATAGAGATGGGTTGCCCCGCGGGTTTGGGATGCCTAACGTTTGGCGCGCGTGAAACTTTCCGTCAAAAGCGATTACGCCGCGCGGGCCGTTCTGGGTCTGGCGCGACATTACCAGGCCGGCGTGGCCCAACGGGTGGAGGCCATCGCCACCGAACAGGGAGTTCCCGCGAATTACCTGGTGCAGATTCTCATCGAGCTCAAGTCACAGCAGATTGTCAGGAGTGTGCGGGGGAAAGTTGGCGGTTATCTGCTCGCCCGTCCGCCCGCGGAGATCACGCTGGGCGAGGTCATCCGATGCGTGCACGGGGCGGTGTTCGATTCCCCCGCGCTGAACGATCCGCAATGTCCCGAGGAATTGCGCGGCGCGTGGGGACGGTTGCAGAGGACCCCGGGTCAGACGGCGGACTCGATCACCTTCCAGCAACTTCTCGAACAGGCGTCGGAACGGACGAAGATGTACTACATTTGAAACGGGACGTTGCGGGGGGAAACCACCTGCCTGCGCACAGGCTTCCACCTTCGCAATGGCTTCGGCGGACAAGTCGGCGGGCAGGCGAATGGACACGAATTCACACGAACGGAAAACAGAGATCAGGAACAGGGCCTCCCTCTCTCGACGCCACTACTCCCTTCTCCATGACCAGCGTGGGAAGAGGGATTGAGGGTGAGGGCCAGAAAACACTTCAGACCTGGAAATGGGATGGGGGTCAAAGAATGACTGGCGGTATCGGTATCGGGGTCGGAATCGGTATCGCTCCCCTTTTGTCGGCTCCCTGTGGGGAACGTCATTTCCCGGTTCTGTTCGATACCGATACCGATAGCGATAGCGACTTCGATCCCGCTTTGTTGAAACGGTTTGACTGAATCACTTCAGCAGAGGTTGAAGCTGGTCCGGTGTGTGGACGGGAGGTTTGCAGGCGGTGCCGGTGCAGACATACACGGTGGGTTTGCCTTTCGCCTTGAGTGTCCGGGTGAATTCGTCCACCGGTCCTTCGGTGCCCAGAATGAGCCGCGTCGGCTGATATACCTTGTGGGCGGTGTGAATCAGGTCGCGCGTTTCCTTTTGATCGAGATCGCCGGCAATGACGACGCGCCGGGGATCATCGAGCCAGAAGTCCAATGCGAACAACAGAGCGGGCACCGCCTGGGGAAGCTGATTCATGCGGGCGGCAAACAATCGAAGGGTGCCCTCCGCCGCCTTCTTGAAGTCTTCGCGACCGGTGACCGCCGCCAGCCGCAGCAACGCCATCGCCGCCACCGAGTTTCCCGAGGGTTCCGCGCCATCGTAATCCTCCTTCATTCGCAGAATCAATTCGTCGGGGTCCGCGGCGCTCTGCCAGAATCCACCGTCCTCCGCGTCATGGAATCGTTCGATCATCGATTCGGCGAGCTGGACGGCGAACTCGAGGTGTCGTGAGTCCAGTGTGGCTTCGTAGAGATCGAGCACTCCCGCCAGCAGATTGGCGTAGGCATCGAGGAGTTGGACGTCGTCGCGTTCCCCGTCCCGCCAGCGATGGTGAAGCGTGCGGGTGGATTCGTCCCAGAGGGATTTACGGAGGAAGGCGAGGTTTTTCTCCGCGGCCGTCCGGAACTCGTCGTCGCCCAGTACCGCGTAGCCCCGGGCCATGGCGCCGAGCATCATGCCGTTCCATGAGGAAAGAATCTTGTCGTCCAGATGCGGCCGAACCCGTTGTGATCGGGCTTCAAACAGTTTGCGGCGCGCCGATTTGAGCAGGGGACGGTCGGATTCCGGGAGATCGGGATTCACCACGCTGAGCACGTTCTGGCCGGGGAGCGGATCCGGATCGCTGTGATCGACGAAGTTGCCCTGGCGCGTGACGCCGTAATGGCGGGTGGCGACATTGAACTC
>DATKEE010000298.1:0-6270 GCA_035544555.1 Candidatus Methylomirabilota bacterium | reverse complement strand
AAACCGGGTTGCCCAGAGGGTATTCGGTGGAGCCGGTTGAATTCCTCGACCGTGAACGGCTGACACTCCTGCATCGGAACGAGGATGCCCGCGAACAATGGGTGGACCGGATCGCGGCCTCGGTGCGTGAGGATTGCCGGCAGCTTTTGCGGGACTTCGGGGCGGAATAGTTTCTCCGGAAACCCTGAAGGAGAAGGTCATCCACATGATTCGATTTGCCGTGACAGTATCGTTGGTGCCCGAGGCGCGGGGAGGGCCGTTCGTTTTTCAGGAGGACCTGGCGGAAGCAAGCCGGAAGGCCGTGGCGCTGGGCTTTCATGCCGTGGAAATTTTCCCGCGTTCGGCCGACGAACTGGATCCTGCACGGATCACGGAATTACTGGCCCGGCACAACCTGAAGGTGGCCGCGGTGGGGACTGGTGCCGGTTGGTTGGCGCGCAAGTGGCATCTCTGCCATGCGGAGGGGGAGATCCGCGCGCAGGCGAAGGCATTCATCAAGGAGATTGTGGATCTGGCCGGCCGGTTGGACGCTCCGGCGATCATTGGATCGATGCAAGGGAGATCGGAGGGATCGGTGACCCGTGAGCAGGCCATGGAATGGCTGGCGGAAGGATTGAACGAGCTCGGCGAACACGCGGCTCGCTACGAACGTCCGTTGCTTTACGAACCGCTGAACCGCTACGAAACCAACCTGCTGAACCGGTCCCGTGACGCCGTGGATTTCGTTTCGTCGCTCAACACCAAAAACGTCCGTCTCCTGGCGGATCTGTTTCACATGAACATCGAGGAGGCGTCGCTGGAGGATGGCATCCTTCAGTACGGAGGCTTGCTTGGGCACGTGCATTTTGTGGACAGCAATCGCCGCGCGCCGGGGATGGGCCACATCGACTTCGGGCCGGTCGTGGGGGCATTGCGGAAGGTCGGCTACGGAGGTTTCGTTTCGGCGGAGGCGCTTCCATTGCCGGACCCGATGGCCGCTGCCCGGCAGATAGTGGAGACGTACGCGCGATTGTTTGGTTGATGGCGGGAAGTGGGCTCACTCTACCATCACCATTCACAGGAATCCTCGGGATCGGGGAAGAGTGGGGAGTTATGAATTCTGGTTTCTGAGTTATGAGTTGCGGGTGGCGGCCGGCAAGGGAAAACAGGGAAACGATCCCGATACCGATTACGATCCCGATACCGCCAATCATTTGTTGATCCGCAGACAGCACATCGCCGGCTCTTGCTCATACTCCTGCTCGTGCTCTTGCTCCCTGCCCTAAAGCCCTGATGTCTTAGGGATTATGAGTAAGAGTAAGAGTATGAGCGTCCGGTTGCTCTTCCGTCGTCCCTAATTCAACACCAGTGGGGCCGGCCTGCCCCCCGGCTTGTCCGCCAGAGCCCTGGCACAGGTGGAAACTCGGGCGCAGCCAGATGGTTTTCCACTTGAACTGGCACCGGCAAAATGCAGACCTATTCCTCCACGGAGCCCGTTCGGTTGAAGGCCTCGCGTACCGGCTCCGGCGCGTTGCTCAACGCGGCCTGGATCGACTCTCCACTGAGCGACACCTCCTCCTCAACACACCATGCGGCCGCCTGGACGGCGACGGCGGCATCGCAGGGACGCAGGAGTTCGATGAGCCGCACCGGATCATTCTCCGCGCGCTCCCAAAGAAGTCGCGCGTGATCGCGGGCGGAACTGAAGCGTCCATCGCCGTCGGCATCGATCCAGATCGGATTGGTGGAGCCCACGACGGCAGGGTGCCAATCCGGCGAGGTGCGCTGGTATGGACGGGGAATGCTCCAGAACGGGTGATGCACACCGGGCCCGCTGGCGATCGCAACCAGATGAACATCGTGTGGCGGTTTGGGAATGTTCCATTCGCGCGTTGCGATGATCCCGGATTCGGGACTCCGATCCGACTCGTTGATGGGCGCGCCGCGGATCTCGATTCCATTGGCGTAAAGCGCCACGCGCTCGGCGGCCACCCAGGACGGCCCCAGGACCTCGATGCGCACACCGATGGTTTCCGGCAGCGTCGTGGCCAGGTCGCCGGGCAGGAAACGCTCCTCCACCGTCATCGTGGTGAGGAGGCCCATGCTCACCAGCAGGCGCCCCTCACGAAACGCCCGGCAGGCGGCGTCGATGTCCAGCGCCGAGGGGTCCTCGTCGTCCATCCTCACATAGGTGCGGCCCTGTCCCACCAGGTAGCGGGTCACGTCGTGGCTGTCGCTGGAGCCGACGCCGAAAATCCGGTGTCCGCGATTGAGCAGGGCGAACCAGTCGTGATAGACGAGCTTCCAGTCAGGTTGTTGCGCGCTGGAATTGAGAAGCTCGACGGCGTGAAAATCGATTCGCAGATTGCCGCGGGCGGAGCCGGTGACGGGATCGAACGTATCCGGGCCGAACGGCCGGAAGCCGGCGTGCACATCGCGCGGATGATTCAGGATGACGACCCTGACACGCGGATTGGCGAGGATCGATTGCATGAGGGCGGCCCGGTCCGGAATGCGAAAGTTTGGAACGCGCGCCTCGGGATCGACGGGGAAGATGTTGAAATGGCCCAGTGAGGTCGTGACTTCATTGCCGGGAATGGGGGTGAACCAGCGACGGACACCCAGACGCACGGCGGCCTCCGTGTAGTCGGCGTGGTAATTGTGGTCGGTGGCGACGGGCAGTTCGATGCCTTCTCCGGCGAGGGTCACGACGCGTTCCTCGATGGTGGCGTCGCCATGACGGCTGTGGGTGACAGTGTGAACGTGCGTGTCGCAACTGACCCATCCCGGGGTGGGAACTTCCCGCGCCAACGAGAGGGCGAGATCCATGTTGTCGTTGGAGGAAAGGGTCACCATACGGCTGGCAATGCCGTATTCGAAACCGCGGGAAGCGATCACGCGATAGTTCCCCGCGGGAAGTTGCAAACGCGCCCGGCCGTCCGGCGTGTAGGCGACGCCTGTCCGGATGGCCAGCGACTGCCCGGGGGCGGCCTGGAGCGGCGCGAGAAAACCTTGATCGTCCGTGATGGTAATGCGGCAGGGGAGAGCACTCCCGTCGCGGGCGGCGGTCACCGTCACATCGAGCGTGGCGTCGGCGAGGGACTCGGAGAGGGGACGCGTCTCAATCCACACGTTTTGCAGGAGGATATCATCCACGCGCCCCGGAGGGACAAGACGCAGCGTGTTGGATCCCTCGCGCGCAAGACCGGCGTGGACGGCAAGCGTATGGATTGCCGGCTCCTCCAGTTCGAGCAGGCGGCCAATCCGGGTGCCGTTCAATTCCACCATCCAGTCCCACATCACGTCCTCCTGGCGGAGGAACAGGGTCCACTCCCGCTCGTTTTCGCGGGCGTCGAAAGTGATCTCCAATTCCCGGGCGTCGGGAATAGAGCCGGCAAACTCGGCCCACTCCGGATTGCCCGCTTCGCCGAGGTGCAGGCGTTGATCGTTGATCGGGATGGACGCGCCCTGTGCGGTGAGAACGGCGGAGACCGACATCACAAGGAACAGGAAGGGAGGGAAGCATCGATTCTTCATGGTCGGTGCCGGCGGGAATGTGTTACCTGCACGATGAGATGGGAGATTCAAGCATGTGGGAAACTGGGATTCAATGAGAACCCGTGTTGCAAGTTGCAATGGCGGGGAGTGCAGGTTGCGGGGCTGCAAGAGGTTTGGTGGAGTGTTTGAAGCTGAAAAAAGGGTGTTATGCGGGGATGGAGGGGTGAGGCACGCTGCATGCGAGGGCATGGGTTCAAAATTCCCCGTCCCCCGGGCATACCGTGTTTCCCTTCCGGTGAGCACCCAATGGGTGGCGCCGTATGAATCTTGGTGAGATGGGGCGATACTTAACGACTATGAAAAAATCCTCACTGCTTGTGTTGTTGTTGTTCTTCGTGGCGGCCATCAACGTTCGTGGCCAGGAAAGCTCCGCGAGTTCAGAACCGCTGTTGACGCTGGATGGAGTTCCCAACGAGGGCTTCGGAGCCGGCTTGATGGTTGGCGATCCGTTCGGTGTCAGCTTGAAGTATTGGTTGAATGAGACGTGGGCGATTGATGGAGGATTGGGATACTCCTGGCGGGGCCGGGATGGTTTTCACATCCATAGCGACGTCCTCTATCACTTTTTCGATCTGATCGATATCGACAAGGGCCGTCTCCCGCTCTACTTCGGCGTGGGCGCGCGGGTCCATTTCGAGCGGCATAGCGATGATCACGTCGGAATCCGCGGACCTGTCGGAGTGGCGTATCTCTTCGAGGACAAGCCGGTGGACGTTTTTCTCGAGGTGGCGCCGGTGCTGGATTTCACACCGGACACGAAGTTCAGGTTCACCGCCGCGGCCGGCGCGCGTTACTGGTTCAGATGATCCGGTGAGCGGGCTCTCAGCTCCGCAGCTTGTGGGCGATGAACTGTTCCAGTTTCATCGCGTCAGCGGCAAAGACACGGATGCCTTCGGCGAGTTTCTCGGTGGCCATTGGGTCCTCGTTCAACGCCCAGCGGAACGAGTTCTCGTCGAAGGCAACCTTTTCGATCTCGTGGTCGGCGGCGCTTTCGGGACTGAGCTTGCGGGTGACCGTGCCGGTGGAGTCGTGGAGTTCCTCGAGCAGGGCAGGACTGATGGTGAGCAGGTCGCAGCCGGCCAGTTCAAGGATTTCGCCCGTGTTGCGGAAACTGGCCCCCATCACCTCGGTCGGGTGGCCATACTTCTTGTAATAGTTGTAGATACCGGTGACGGACCGCACACCCGGATCCTCGGCGGGCGGGTAGGATTCGCGGCCGGTGGATTTTTTATACCAATCAAGGATGCGGCCGACGAATGGCGAGATGAGCTGGACGCCCGCTTCGGCGCAGGCGACCGCCTGCGGAAAGGAGAAGAGCAGCGTAAGATTGCAGCGGATGTCCTCCTTCGCCAATTCCCGCGCCGCGCAAATGCCCTCCCAGGTGGAAGCCACCTTGATGAGAATGCGCTGGCGGTCGATGCCGGCCTTCTGATAACGGGCGATCAACGAACGGGCCTTGGCGATGGAACCCTCGCGATCGAAACTGAGGCGGGCGTCCACCTCGGTCGAGACCCGGTGGGAGACGATCTTGAGGATTTCAATGCCGAACGCGATGGCGAGCCGGTCCATGGCGATGGCGAGTTGATCGGAAGCCTTTGCGGCCTCCTGCTTCGTGTCGGTGATCACCTGGTCGAGGACGTGGGCGTAATCCGGCATTTGCGCCGCCTTGAGAAGAAGGCTCGGATTGGTGGTGGCGTCGCGCGGTTGATACTTCTTGATGCTGGTGAAATCACCGGTGTCGGCGACGATGACGCTGTATTGTTTGAGCTGGGTCAGGAGATCGTTCATGGGGTGGGGCCGATTGAGTGTTCCTGGTAGGAATAAAAGACGCATGACTTTCACATCTCCGGAAATGAAATCAATGGCGAATGTTCCGGCAAGCCGCCTGACGGGATGAAGGCTAAAGGATGAAGGGGATGGGCAAAGGAAGGCGGGTGAATGGAAGGGTTCTCGCCAAAGGGGTCAGTCCCGGCTATTGTTGAATTATGTTGATGATAAGTCTGTTTGGCGTGTGGATTGGGCGTAGCGGACGTCTGAGCGGCTGGGGAGGTGGTGCGCTGGATGAGCGTCTGTTCGGCAACCGAAAGCGGTAGAGGGCTGGCGCCCACAACCGCACTCCAAATCGCTGGCGCGAGGATCGGGGAGCCCCGTGGGAATTCGGCGATGCTTTGGAGTGTGGCGATGGAGCCGTGGAAGTGTGACGTCTCACGCCGTCCTGCTTTCGATCCCGGAACAGGATCCGATCACATCTCTCCCGCAGCCTCATCTTTTACCCCCTGATCTTTTACCTCTGCCCTCTGCCCTCGCCCCGTTCTGGCGTCAAAGGGGCTGGTAAAAGATGGGAGGTAAAAAATGGCCGACGGAATTCCCCGCATCGCAGTGCCGGTGATGGCGCTTGCCAGAATTGGACGCCAGTTTCCTTCCTGACGGGAACAGAAGGGGGAGGGGGAAAGGATGAAGGATGTAGGGAAGGGATGAGGGGCGAGGGTGTAGAGGCGAGGGAATCAAGGTGGAATGAATGGGGAGCATTTTCCGCATCTTCGTTCGTTTCCTTGGTGTGAGAATTCAAACGAATTAATTCGTGGTGATTTAGGCGTTTTGAACACAGGCCTTGAGGATGGCGAGTTGCTCCTTGTAGGACCAACCCCAATGAGTCCTCCCTTAACCGGGCAATCCGCGGTTCATCGCTGACCACCCGCCAGAAGGGTCTCAAAATGCGGCGGCTGCTCCTCG